>JANMSC010000235.1:0-11687 GCA_031388885.1 Gemmatimonadales bacterium
CCGAGAATGCCGATCGCGATGTAGAGCATCATCGGATTGGTGACGATCTGTGACGTCGGCACAAGGCCCCCGGCGATACCGGCCATGTCGGGACGCGACAGGATCATTTCGATCGCGAAACAGACACCGACGGTTGCGATCAGCACCAGCACGAACGCCTCGAGCCAGCGGAATCCCTTGTGTTGCAGGAGCAGGATCAGCAGCACGTCGGCCACGGTGATGACCACGCCCCAGATCAGCGGGATACCGAACAACAGGTTGAGTGCGATGGCCGAACCGATCACCTCGGCGAGGTCACACGCCGCGATCGCAATCTCGCACCCGACCCACAACACGAACGACACCGGCCGCGAGAAGTGATCGCGACACGCCTGCGCCAAGTCGCGGCCGGTGACAATGCCAAGCTTGATGGCGAGCGACTGGAGCAGCATGGCCATGATGTTCGACAGCAGGATCACACTGAGCAGGGCGTAGCCGAACTTCGCGCCGCCGGCGAGGTCGGTGGCCCAGTTGCCCGGATCCATGTAGCCCACGGCGACCATATATCCCGGGCCGGCAAACGCGAGGGCCTTGCGCCAGACCGGTCCGTTGATCGGCACGGTGATCGACCGAAACGATTCGGGGAGTGAAGGGTTCGTTCGCGGATAGCGCCAGCCGTCGATTCTTTCCGGCCGGGGCATGCTGGGTGCGGCACTCATGCGGAGCCTCCGCGAATGCAGAGGAGCTGCAGGGCGAGGTCATGACCGACGACGCGTCGCTCACCGGCGACGTCAAGGGTGAGCGGTCCGTTGAACGGCTGTTGCTCGATGATCATCACTTCGGCGCCGGGCACCAGGCCCGCGTCGGCGAGCCAGCGCAGTTTGTCGCTCGTAGCGGCAGCGACACGATTGATCCTCACGAGTTCACCGACCGTTACAGCGGGCAGTGGAACGGTCGCGACGTCCTCGATCACCCCGTCTGCACTCGGGATCGGGTCACCGTGGGGATCGAAGCGCGGATCCCCTAGTGCCTCAGCCATCCGCCCGACGAGGTCATCGGTCACCGCGTGCTCGAGCCGCTCGGCTTCGTCGTGTACCGTGTCCCACGAGTAGCCCAAGAAGTGGACGAGGTATGCCTCGATCAGGCGATGCCGGCGCAGCATGCGCACCGCGGCGAGCCGACCGTCGTCGGTGAGGGTGACACCCTTGTAGGGGAGGTGCTCGACCAGGCCCTGCTCGGCGAGGCGCTTGACCATCCCGCTGACCGACGGCGCCGCGAGATCGAGCGCTTCGGCAATGTCATGGGTCGAGGCCGGGGTGCCGGCCTCCGAGAGCTGGTAGATCGCCTTGAGGTAGTCCTCAACTGAGGCGGTAAGATCGGAGGCCAGCAGTTTAGGCATGACTAATAATTTGTCTTTGGTCTCCGAATGTCAACGGGAGGGGGTACTCAACCCACCCCGATCCGGACGTTCTCCGGGCAGCGGACCGTGGCGTTTGGGGAAGAGATCAGGCACTAACGCTGAGCGCGCTCCACCTCTGCACGATCGGCGTCACGATCCGCTCTGTCATTCCCCAGAGAAAGCCCTCGTCGAGCTGATAGCCATCCGCTGAGATCAGGACACCGCGCGACGCGATCGTGACCGATCGATAGACGCCGGGCTCGAGGAGGCGTTCGAACGGCACCCATGCGGCATGTGCCACTTCGGCACTGACCCCGGCGTCGAGGGCACGGTCGAGCCGGAACACGAATGGCCGCACGACGATTGGCGGAAGTACGGCGGTGCGCGGTGCCATGTCACTCAGGGTCGCGAGACACCACTCGCGTTCGAGCCGCAGCCCCGTTTCCTCCCAGGTTTCCCTGATCGCGGTGCTGAGCAGGTCGGCATCGCCCAGTTCGCGCCGACCACCCGGCAACGCCAGATGCCCCGACCAGGGATCGTCGCTGCGCTCGGCGCGCCGGATGACCAGGATTCGATCGGGATCCGGTGCGAGGAGCAGCGCCACGGCGGCCTGGCGGAGCGCGGCGTCATCAACCGACACGGGCAGGCTCGTCGTGAGCTCGGCGGCGAGCCTGTCGAGCACCGTCATGCGCAGCACCGGATCAACGAAGGTGGCGCGACAGAAATTCCGTGGTCAGGTCGAACACGCGATCGCTGTGGCTGCTCGGCCCGGCCCACGGATGTTTCGTGCCGAAGGTGTGGTCGGCGCCAGTGATGAAGTGCGACCCGAAATGGGGGCCCCTGCCGAATCGCGACAGCGCCCGCGCTTCGTCCATGAGTACGGTACCGTCGGCGGTGCCGTGGATCTGCAGCCACGGTCGCCCGAGCGCCGCGGCAGCAGCAGGAATATCGAGTCGGCCGCGCTCGTGCTTCAGCCAGTCTTCGACCACGTTGAAGTGCAGCGGCAGCATCTGTTTCGTGCGCTGGTTCTCGACCTCGATCGTGCCGAGCTTGCGCCAGATCGCGAGTTCCCGATCGGAGTAACGGCGGGCCTGACCGATGCCTGCCCAGGTGGCGACCGCGGCGATCTGTGGCGACTCGCGCGCAAAACAGAGGCCCATACCGCCACCCCGAGAGTGACCCACCAGCCCGGTGCTGCTCGGCGGTACCGAGCCGAGTTCGCCGTCGTGCAACGCGCGTAACAACGCGCCGAGGTCATCGAGTTCGATGGAGTAGGTGTTCGCCGCGAAGCGGTCGAGCAGCGTGAAATCGCCGGCTTCGTCAACTCCGGACCCACTTACCGACGCCGTGACCGCGGTGAAACCGCCGCGCGCCAACCGCTCGGCGAACACCGGAATGAACGCGTAGTCCTTGAATCCCTTGAAGCCATGATGGACGATGACCGCTGGTTGCGGCGACGTCCGCTGCGTAGCACGGACATCGACGAGGATAGGCCCGAGTCGGCCGGGGAGCTGATGGGATGTCAGCGTAGGCGTAGCCATCAGCGCACCGCGGGTTCGACGAGCGAGAGCTCGCCTGCCGTGGCATCGAGCTCGGCTTCCACGCCCACTGGAAGGGTCCACTGCTCGTCGATGTGGCCGATCGGGAACCCCGATGCCACCGGCACACCGAGCGTACCGAGGTATGTGTGCAGCACCTCATCCAGCCCAAGCCCGCCGTCATCGGTGGCCCGCCGCATCTCGGTGAATCGGCCCACCACGACCCCGGCGAGGTCACGCAGCGCACCAATCATTCGTAAATGCGCGAGCATGCGATCGATCCGGTACACGTCTTCACCGACATCTTCCAGAAAGAGAATGGCGCCTCGCAGGTCGGGGAAGTAGCGCGTGCCGATGAGCGCCTGCAGCAGCGTGAGATTGCCGCCAATCAGTCGTCCGCGCGTCACACCGGGAGCAATCGTGATGATGCGTGCATCGGTCGGCACCAGCACCTCAGGCCGCGGTGCGATCCGACCGAGCGTGCCGGGTCGCGAGACGTTGGTGAGCACGCGATCGAAGTGCCAGCGCGAAAAGTTGGGCATCGGCGTACGTGACATCGGACCGTGGAAGGTCGCCACGCCGGTCTGCGTCCAGAGCGCCAGCAGCAACACGGTGATATCGGAGTAGCCAATGACCGGTTTGGGGTTGCGGGCAAACCCGGCGAAGTCCACCCGGTCGAGGATCCGGTTCATGCCGTTGCCACCGCGCAGGCACCACACCGCATCGATGTCGGGGTCGGCCAGTGCAGCGTTAAGGTCGGCGATCCGTTCGTCGTCGGTCCCCGCGAGGTAGCCATAGGCCTGTCCAGCGTTCCTTCCAAGCACCGGCTCGTACCCCAACACCCGGCAGAGCTCCATCCCACGAGTCCGGTCGTCACGCTCCAGCAGCGGGCTCGCGGGCGCGATCAGGGCGACGCGAGCACCTTCGTGGAGACGGGGCGGGAGGATCGGCTTGGTGGACATTCTGGCTCCGGTTACGATTGACACACTTACCACAGGGGACGCTTCTGCACTCGTCTCATCCGACGCAGCTTGCCGCAGCACGCTCCGTTGCCGACAGCCGCGACGCCATGGTCGCCGAATGGGCCGACTGGCTCGCCGAGCGGTCTGGGTCACGCAACATTCCGCGTTCCCTGGTCGAGCGGCAACTCCGGCTGGTCGTCGATGGACTCGTTGAAATGCTAGGCCCGATGCGTCGTGAAGCCAAGGTCGTGTGGCAGCAGCTCATGGAGCATTACGGCCGGATCGCAGCCGCACGCGGACTCGCCGCAGGCGAAGTGGTCGAGGAAATTCAGCAACTTCGTTATCTGCTCATCCAGCACATTGGCGCATCGGTTGCGGCGATGCGTCCGCGCCGGGCGGTGGCAGTGTTCCTGCGCCTCAACGGCATCATGGATAAGGGCATCGCGCTGGCGGTCGTGGGGTACACCGATGCATTGGTGGCCAACCTGTTGATGACCGATCGCACCACTCAATCACTGACCGAGGCGAATGGCGACGACATGTCTCGTCAACTTGAAGCGATCGAAGGTCAGCTCAGCACGATCGTTTCGCGGCGCTGATCGCCCTGGCACTGGTTGGCGCTCGCACCTGCCCCGCGTCGGATAGACCAGCGCTGCACTAGGCGCATCGCTCGCTGCCGCTGCCCGTCGACACCCTTCGCGGGTGCCCGACACCGTACCCACCCAAAGCACTGCTGCGTCGATTGCCCGGCTGGTAGCACGCCGGTGTGGCGGCGTGCCGACAAGCCACGACATGCCCGATGCCAGCGGCATGGTCGAGGTGGCCCGCCTCGGGGTGCTGCCATGCTGGCTTGCCGGCTCACTGCACGACGCGACCGCCACGGCGCGTCGGTTCGCGCGTCACGGCAAAATGGGTGTTGTCATCGGGATCGACGTCGTCGCGCGGCGGGCGGTGATGGCAGCGAGCATCGTGCCAGTGCACGGCGCGCTCTTCGCCGTCGACGAGGTCAATGCACCGCACATTCGCAGGACACGAGCGGCAGTTGTTTCGACCAGTCATGGGCCCATCCTCGAGCAGTTCCTCGCCGTCGCCGACGCGCTCGACACCGATGCCGCGGGCCGGCGCACATTTCGCCTCCTCCGGGCACTGATCGACGACGGGGTCGATCTGCTCCCGGCGCAGGTTGCGGCCGGCGATCGGCGCGCATGGACGCTGCTCCAGCTCACCCGCCTCCTGTTCCTGCGATTTGTCGAAAGTGAGGGTTGGCTCGACGGCCGTTCGCGATTCCTCCGCGACGAACTCGACCGTTGCCTTCTGGCGCGCCGCGACCCCACGCGTCATCTGCTCCACCCGCTCTTCTTCGGCACCCTGAATCGGCGGCCCGATCAGCGCTCGCGGTTCGCTCGGGCCTTCGGCACCGTGCCGTTTCTCAATGGTGGGTTGTTCGAGCCACACCCGATCGAGCGGCGACACCAGCTCCGCCTGCCGGCATCGTATTGGTGCACCGCGTTCGAGGCCCTCGTCGACCGGATCGATGTCTCGCTCGAGCATGCGCCACAGGATTGCCGTGTCACGCCCGAACTACTCGGTCGAGCCTTCGAGGGTGTAATGGCGCCCGAGGAACGGCGTGCCGCTGGAGCGTTCTTCACGCCGCCGGCCCTGGTCGACGCACTCGTGCGCGAAGCCGTGGCATGTCACCTCGCGCTGCGACTCGGGCGCGGCGAAGGCGCCACCTTGCGCGCGCTTGACGATCCCGATCCGGTGCTGCGCCGCGCGCTCGCCGATGTCACGGTGCTCGACCCTGCGGTCGGGTCGGGCGCATTCCTGGTTGGAAGTCTTGCCGTGCTGCACGGCCCCGGCCAGCGCAACGCCGTGCGGGTCCGCCACCTGGTGACGCGGCGCCTGCATGGCACCGATCGTCATCCGGGCGCAGTGAGACTGTGTGAGCTACGACTCTGGCTCGAGGTGTTGCGCGCAATGCGAGGTCGCCCGCCGTCGGCGGTGACGCCACTGCCCAATCTCGACGCAGCGGTTCGCGCGGGTGACGCGATCGTCGATCCGCTGTTTGGGCATCCACTCGCAGCAGGTGCCGTCGCGCGGCTCCGATCGCGCCAGCGCGACGTCCGGCACGCGCATGGCGCCGAACGTCACCGTGCCATGAGGCACCTGCACCACGACGAGGCGCGCGCCGTGCACGCGGCGTTGGTCGAGCGGGAGGCATCGCTGGACCGCGCCATCGCGGAACTCATGAGTGCGGCGGGTGCCGTGTCGCTGTTCGGCACCCGCGATCCCCTCACCGCCGCCGCGTTGAAGCAGCTCAACGTGCTCCGGTGCGACCGTACCGAAGTGCGCACTGAGCGACGACGGATCGAGCGCGACGAGTCTGCCGCACCGCTCGCCATCCACGCTGCGTTCGCACCTGCGATTGCGCGCCGGGGCGGTTTCGACCTCGTGGTCGGCAACCCGCCGTGGGTTCGAGCACAACACATCCCCCCTGCGACCCGGCGCGTTCTCGCCGCGCGATACCGCTGGTGGCAGAGCGGCAGCACGATCGGATGGGGTCAGCTTCCCGACCTCTCGATTGCATTCGCCGAACGAGGATTCGAACTGCTCGCCCCCTCCGGCACGCTGGCATTCCTGCTGCCGGCAAAACTGGTCACCGCCGGTTACGCCTCGGCCTGCCGTGGGGCACTGTCCTCGCGGGCGACGTTGCACTGTGTCGCCGACCTCGCAGACGACCCGCGCGCCGGCTTCGACGCGACAACATATCCACTGGCACTCATCGCATCGCGCAAGATATCGATGCCGGATCATTGCGTGCGCCTCGGCTTGAGCCACGACGCGCCCCGTCAGGAACAACACACATGGCAGGGCACCGCGCACTGGTCGGTGGCTGCGCCCGCAGTGCAACGCATCGCAGCGCGACTTGCGCGGGATCATCCGCAACTGCGAACCGCCGTACGTGCCCAGCTCGGCGTCAAGTCCGGCGCCAACGAGGCATTCCTCAATCCGCCTGATGCGCTGGCGGAATGGTGCCGACCGGCGGTCCGGGGCCGAGACCTGCGGGCGTTCCGCGTGATCACGACGACTCGACTGCTCTGGCCTGCCGATGCGCGGGGCGCGCCGTGGCCCCACTTGCCCGCGGCGGTACGCGCGCACCTCGCCCGGCACGAGGAACGGTTGCGTCGGCGCGCCGACCAATCCGGCGAGTGTTGGTGGCGTCTCTTCCGGGTGGGTCCCGCCACCTCCCCGTGGCGCGTAGCGTGGCGTGATCTGGCGCTACGGCTCGAGGCCGTCGCGTTGCCGCACGGTGACCCAGTGCCACTCAATAGTTGCTATGTGGCCGCGCTGCCAAGCCGTGACGCAGCCGATGCGCTCACCGCGTGGCTCAACGCATCCGTGGTGAATACACTCGCGCGCGCCGCGGCCGAGCCCGCCAGCGGTGGCTACGCGCGGTTCGGTGCCCGAGCCATCGGGTCACTGCCGCTGCCAGCCACAGTGCTCGGGGATCCGGTGCTGATTCGCCTGGGTGCCTCGGGCCGGGACGGCGAGGACGTACAGCAATCGATTGACGATCATGTGGCAGGCACCCTGTCACTCGATGACCGAGCACGACGTGAACTCGATGTCGCACTGGCCACGCATCGTCGCTGAATCGCTGCGCGACGTTGCAGCGCCACGCGCAACCAGCTTTCCGGCGCCTCGCCATGCTCCTGCGGATGAGGTGGCCCGTGTAGCCCACGACGCGCTCGCCCCGCGTCGTGCCGCTGTCGCGCCGCCATCATGGCTGCTCGAGCACCAGCATGACTCATGGCAACGCGTCATGGCCGCGCTCGATGCCTACGGTGCGGCGATGCTCGCGGAGGGCGTGGGACACGGCAAGACGTGGATCGCGCTGGCCGTAGCCGCTCACACGCACGAGCCGACCGTGGTCGTGGTACCGGCGATTCTCCGCGGGCAATGGGCCGACACGGCACGGCGAGCCAGTGTCACCGTGGAGATCGTTACGCACGAGCAGATGAGCCGAGGCACGCTGCCGCGCACCCGAGCGACACTGGTCATCATCGATGAGGCACATCGATTCCGCACCCGCGGCACGCGTCGCGCCCGCATCATCGCACCGTGGCTCATCGGGCGCCGCACGCTGCTGTTGACCGCAACGCCGATCGTCAACCGGATCGACGATCTTGTCGCCGAGCTGCAGTTGGTCCTGCCCGACGACACGCTCGCGCTCGATGGCCTGGCGTCGATCGCCGAACTCGACCCGGCACGTGGGCCACCCGCAGCGCTCCGCCGAATAATCGTCCGCTCGGTACTGCCGGCCCTGGCCGTGCCGCGCCGCATCGTACCATGGCGTCCGTCGCCTGAAGAACGCCGACGTGTCGACGGCGCCCTGCGAGCGATCGGGACACTCACCCTCAGTCACGCTGCCAGCATCCGGCGACTCATCCGCACGACCCTGCTCGACGCAGCCGCGTCGTCCGATGCCGCACTGCGCGACGCACTCGGTCGCTACCAGGCGCTTTTGCGCCACGCGCGTGACGCGGGTGGCGCCTCGCGTGCTGTCCTGCGCCGCTTCGCGGGCCCGGCGCTCGGTCAGTTCACCTTGTGGGAACTGCTCGATGTCGGCGCATCCGATGGTGAACTGGCGCTCGACGATCTGCCCCACCTCGACACCATCCTGGCCCGGCATCGGCCGGGCGACGATGCGTGGCTTACCGGCCTCCGGCGCAACGTCGACGATGGGATCATCACGGTCTGCTTCACGCGCCACCGTGCCACCGCCGAGTTGGTGCGGCGCGCGCTGGGCGACAACGTGGCGTGGGTCACGGGCGATGCCGCGGGCGTTGGGCCGCACCGTGTTGCACGCGATCAGGTCCTTCCGGCGTTCGGACCCCAACGACTCCAGTGGACAGTTCGGCGCACCACACCGGTCATTCTGGTCGCAACCGACGTGGCGGCTGAGGGACTCGACCTGCAGGCCGCAGGCCGGATCGTGCACATCGACCTGCCGTGGACGGCCACCCGCCGCGATCAGCGGGAGGGTCGTCTCCTCCGATTGGGTCAGGCGCACGGTGAAGTTGAGGTGGTCACCCGTGAGCCTTCACCTGCCATCGAGCGGCTGCTGGCGCCGCACGCCCGGATCGCACGAAAAGCTGCCCTTGCAGAGCGATGGCTCACGGCGATCGAGACAGTCACTACGTCGACGAGCACGGTGACCCGTGGCACGCCGATCGCGATCGTCGGCACGCGATCAGCCGAGTTGGCCGTCGTCGTGCTTGCGCTCACGCGTGGCCGTGCATCAGGGGTCCGGGTTCTCACCCGGCGTGATGGTGAATGGGTCGACGGCATGCTCCACGACGACGCGTGCTGGGCACGCGCGGCCGCGTCGCCGCCAGCCGTCATGCCGCGCGGCATGCTCGATGTGCTGCTCCTCGACGCGATGTCACACGCCCACCGCACCACCACGTCGTCGACCCACGCCCCGTGTGGTGATCTGGTGCCGCGCCTGCAGGCGCTGGCGCAGCGTGCCATGCGGAGGCGAGATCTCGCGGCACTCCGCGATCTCGACCGGATAGTTCGGTTCGTTGTCGCATCGCCAACAACTGGTGCACGTCAGCTGATCGCGCGGCTGGCGGAGGCGCCCGATCACGAGTTGCTGCGGACGGTCGTCCCGGAACCCAGGGACCACGCCCCACTGTCAGTGCGGGTACTCGCTGCGTTGGTCTTCCGTTCCGTCGGCGGCCCGCTACGTTGACCGCATGCGAACGTTCGACACAGTGCTCTTCGACCTCGACGGCACGCTGATCGACTCGATCGACCTGATCATCGACAGCTACCTGCACACCTTTCGAACCCACGGCGCGACAGCGCTGACACGCGAAGAGATCCTTGCGGGCATCGGCACACCACTACGAAGCATTTTCGCTGCGTACGCCCAGGATGCGGCGACCATGGACATGTGGATCGCGACGTATCGCGAGTACAACCTTGCCCATCATGACACGCGGGTTGTCGCGTATTCGGGCACGGTTGACATGGTGCGACAGATCCGGCGCGCAGGCATCCGTACGGGTCTGGTCACCAGCAAGAACCACCAAGGTGCACGGCGCGGATTGTCGCTCGTGGGACTGCACGACGCCATGGACGTGGTTGTGGGTGCCGATGATGTCGAGCACCCGAAGCCGCATCCCGAGCCAGTGCTGAAGGCATTGGCGCTACTCGAGATGCCGGCGTCAACCTGCCTGTTCATCGGCGATTCGCATCACGATGTGCACTGCGGTCGCGCCGCGGGAGTGACCACCGTCGGGGTCACCTGGGGCCCGTTCGACCGGGCACACCTGGACCTGGCAAGTCCGGATTACTGCTGCGCGTCGCCGGCGGAGCTGCTTGGGCTGGTCGGCGTGTGAAGTCTTCGGCCGTTGGCCGCGAGTCGCGAGCCGTCGGCCGTCGCGCTCACTTCATCGGCCAGAGAACTTCGAGCACATCGGACATTCCGTGTCCGGCCTTCGCACCGCCGCCCGCGACGATGATGCGGCCCTCATACGTGACCGGAAAGATCCCGTGTCGTGGCACGACAAGTGGCGGCCCACTCCGCCACCGATTGGCTCGCGGATCGTAGATGTCCACCCGCGCGTAGGTGTCGTCGCCTGTCGCGCCGATGCCGTTGAGCGTCTCGCCGCCAATCACCCAGAACTCGCCATCGAGGTACACCGCCTTGCCCATCCCACCGCGCCCGCTCGGCAATGGTGCCGGTGCGCCTGGCGCACCATCGCTGACGATCCATCGATCGGTACGCGGATCGTAGACCTGGACATCGTCGAAGCCGTTGGCCACGACATTGGCGGCACCGTTCCCCGCACCACGCCCGCCGAACACGAACAGTCGTTCGCCGTCGGTGGCGGCCGCCGCGTGATTTCGCGCCCGCGGCATCGGCGCGATTGTCGACCACTGCCTCGTGACGGGATCGAACACGGCACCGTCGGCCGTTGTCGTGTCACCGATGATGCCGCCGACAACATATGCACGGCCGCCGATCACGGCCGAGGCGCTCGATCCGGCAGCGAAGGGCATTCGCGGTCCGAGATGCCAGCGACGCGCACGCGGATCATAGACCTGCACGAGACCCGGAGCATCGCGCCCACCAAGTCCACCAAAGAGCCACAGCTTGTCGTCGAGCACCTCCGCGGCGTGATGGTGCCCGCGCACCGACCGCGTTGCCGCCGCGAGTTGGTCGCGCCACGCACCAGCGGCGAGATCGTACGTCAGGGTGAACGGCGAACCATCGCCAACGAGATACAGGACGCCATTGATGATGCCGCCAGCCACCTCGCCCAGCGGAACGGGCATCGGTTCACCGCGGAACCAGGTGTCGTGCAACCCGGCGCGCCAGAACCTGCGGTTGTCGGGATCGTTTCCGTGAGTCGCGCCGAACCCGACGATCAGCGAGTCATTGCGGGCGACAACCAACCCGCCGAGCAACCGTGCGGGAAGGTGCCCCAGATGTGACCAGACTCCGGCTACCGGGTCAAAAGAAACGATGTCGTCGTTGTTCGTTTCGCCGTCGCTCAACGATCGCCCTCCGGCGACGACAATCCGGCCGCGATGCACAAGCGTGGACGGTTCGGCGTGGGACAAAGAGAATGGCAGCGACGCAACGGAATCCCACGTGTCGGTATCAGGATCGTAGCGGTCGACCCGGGGCACGTCGATCGGCGCTGGATCGTGGCCTTCATTGCCGCCGATGGCATACAGCTTTCCACCCAACGCGACCGTGCTGAGGTGCCCACGGGGCGCGGGCAGCGGCGC
>JANMSC010000251.1:0-3176 GCA_031388885.1 Gemmatimonadales bacterium
GATCTGAAATCCCGGATCCGATTTCGGCATGATGGCTTTATGTTCGCCGCTGTTGCCTAACGTGACATTTCAGCCGCGGCGGCTCATTGTCCCGCCGGCCGCCGACGGCTGCAAATGATTGTTGGGCGGCCCGTTCGAACGCACGCGGTGATGGCGGCGGACTCAGGCGTCGGGGTGCGGACAACGAGGTCTTTGCCACCGATCACGACCTCAGGTCGCGCTGTTGCGCGTCGACGCGGTGACTGAGGTCCGGCGGCGCGCGCGGATCACTGCATCGACACCTGTGCCGGCGACGGCGCGCGGACGCTCCTCTGCCACGACCAACTCCCACACATTGGAATCGAGCGTAGTGACCGCACGCTCGACTGAGACTTGCACCTGACTTGCTGCGGCCGTGGCAGCTCCGGTGCTGGGATCGATCGGGCGGTGTCCAACCAGGAACAACGTTCCTCCCGGAGCGACACCGTTCGCCATCCGCCGCACCATGCCTTCCACGGATCCGGCCACGTGGACGTACAAGCAAACAACGAGATCGTAATGCCCCGGCTCCGCCGTCCATGTCGCGAGATCGCCCTCGATCCAGTCGATGCGTTCTCCGACATCGGCCCCAGCAGCCGCGGCCATCGACCGCCCGTGAGCCAGTGCCGCCGCAGAGAAGTCTACCGCCGTTACTCGCCAGCCATGCGCCGCGAGCCAGAGCGTGTCTGCGCCATGGCCACAGCCAGCGTCGAGGGCGCGTCCCGGCGGAAGGTTGGCAGCCTCGACCATTAAATGCGCGTTTGGTGGACGGCGCGCGAGTTTGTCGGCGTGCTCGCGCAGCGTCTTCGACCACAGCTGCTCCCAGAAGTCCTGATCGAATTCTGGCTTGATCATGAGAGGGCCGGTTCCCGCCCCGCCATAGCCGGGTGCTTCAGCGTAGAAATGACGCGCCAGCGTTCGCGAGTCACTCGGACAGTGAAGCCCCGCGGCGTCAGTGCTACGAAGAGGAGATCGTCTTCGGTCGAGCCCATGGATTGAGTTTACCCGCCTGCGCTGATGAGGGAGATGACGCGGGCCTTGAGTTGTGTCCGCCGAACGTTTCAAATGAGCCGCGCGCCGAGGGGACATGATCGCACGAGGCGGAGGGCGCGACGGCTCCATTTGGGTGTTAGCCAGTCTGCGGGTACAAACCGGGTACATAGGTAACACATCTGACCGGGAACATGGGTGACACCACTACGCTGGGGATCAACCGGAGGTTGGTCGATGCCCTGGCTGGAGACCGCACCCATGGAACAACGCGAACGCTTCATTGATGATCACCAACGCGGGCTCTACGACATGATCGAGCTCTGCGCGCGCTATGCGGTGAGCCGGAAGACGGGTTGCAATTGGCTCGCGCGGTACGACGCGGGCGGTCGGGCCGCGCTCGGGGACCGGAGTCGCGCCCCGCACCGCTGTCCGCACAAGATTTCGCAGGAGGTGGCGGAGTTGCTGCTGACGGGCTACCACAGGCGCTATCATCGGGAACGAAAGTGTTCCCCATGTTCCCGGTGAACTCTGTTACCTATGTTCCCGGTTGCTCAGTTGTTCCCGATTGAAAGAACGAGCACGGACGCCTCGGTTGACGTCCCGAAGCGTTCGACGCGCGGTCGCGTTCGCGCTGCAGCAACTCCTCGATCATCACGGTCAGTGGGACCCTGCTATAGCCACCGTACCGCTCGACGGGCGATAGAATCCCCATGAGCAAGGCCCGTGCCCGGATTTAGTCCAACCCCTTAATTCGTGGTCCTTCCGGCAGCACCGGATCGCCGTTCCTTCCGATGAGGCCTACGTGCCTGCAAGCCGGACGATATTTTGCCCAAGCCATTCGATCAACTTGAGCAGCCCCTTCCGTTCCGACTCGCCGAGGCGTAGACCGTCGCGCCGCAGGATGTCCGTGGAGGTGGCAATCGCTTCTCCGATTGCTCGCATGACCAGGGAGCGCGCGATGTTCTCGGCTTCGGTGCCGTGTCCAGAAGGCTTCTGTGCAGCTGTGTGTTCACTAATGGCGATGCACGCTTCCGCCACCCGGGACAGGTCTTGCAGCAACGCCACGTCATCGTCAGACCAAGATCGGGGCTTTGTGTCAATGGCACAGAATGCTCCAATAGGGTCCCCCGAGGTGGCAGTCATCGGGACCCCCGCATAGGCGACCACCCCGAGCTCGTGGAGGGCACGATTGCTGGACAAGACCGGATGTTCCCGAGCGTCCGAAACGGTCAGAATCCCATGGTCGGAAACCACCCACTGGCAGAAAGAGTGCGTGAGCGGTGTTTCCCGGGACGACGCCCAAGGTTCAGGCAAGCCGATCTGGCTCTTGAAAAACTGCCGGCCCCCGTCCACCAGGGAGACCAAAGCTATGGGAACGCCTAGGAGACGTGCGGACATGCCCGTCAGGGTATCGAATGACTCGCTTGGGGGGCTATCCAGCAGTTTGGTTCGGGCGAGGGCGTCCAGTCGATCGGCATCGCGGATAATGGCGGGGGGAGCTTCCATCACTTCAGGTCGCCCGCTCAAGCGTTTCTGGATCAAGGCCGTGATCGCGACGGGATCTGGAGGAGGCCGGAGGCATTCGTCGGCTCCGTGGAGACGAAACTCCTCCGTATCTCCTTCACGCCGACCGGTGATGGCGATGACCGGCGTCATGGCGGTATGCACAGAGGCGCGGATTCTCTTGAGAACCAGCACGGCCCCGCCTCCTGGAAGCTGGCCGTTCAAGATCACGGCGTCGGGCCGATTCTTCAGCATCGTTGCGGTGGCGTAAGCCGCGTCGCGGGCGTGAATGACATCGCAGCCGAGTTCGGACAGCAGGCCAGTCAGTCTTACCGTCTCCTCGTCACTCCCTGCAACCAAGACTTTCAACCGAGGACTCATGAATCGCGCCCCTTTGCTGACATCGCTGTACTCGAATTCCATGTCGCGGCGGCAAAGTCGAAAAGAGACGGTCCGGAATGCGCGATCCTCGTTCAGACGGGCTAACGTGGCCGCTTCAGCCGCGGCGCTTCACGATGGCACCGAGCGCCGACGGCTGCAAGCGCTGTTAGGCCTCGACGAGCCTGGGTTCGCGAGCTCCGGACAACTGTCGCCTGGCTCATGCTGTTTGTCAGCTCGTGGCCCGGACAAATTCATTGGCTCCTGACACCCACCCGAGCAAT
>JANMSC010000315.1:0-2867 GCA_031388885.1 Gemmatimonadales bacterium
CCGGCTTCAGGCGCCTGGACTACTCGTTCCAGATGGTGTTCGCCGCCCTCCAGTCCGAGACCGTTTCGGGCACCGGCGCCGTGACGCGCACGTTCGCCGACGGCGGCCTCCCGAACGTGTTCCGCATTTACACGTCGAACGACGCGGCCAACCAGAGCAATCCGACGCTGGGCACCGGCTTCGGCAACACGATCCAGACCGGCGGCGAGATCGTGAATCCCGGTGAAAGACTGATCCTCGAAGGCGTGCTCAGTGCGACGGCGTTCAGCTTCACGTCTGACCCGTCCAACGGCGGCCGTCCCTTCCCGCCCCTGCTCGACACCTTCGCTGCTGACGGCGATCAGGGCAACGGCGTGGGAACGATCGTCGGCAGCGGTTCCGGCAACCTGACGATCGACGTGACTTTCGCGGACTCGACGTACTTCCTGAGCGACATCACTTCGCTTACGACCGACCTGTCGTTCAATACCGCCCCGACGCTTCCCTTCGACACGGCGATCCCGCCGTCCGACAGGATCCTGGATCGTGACCTGGTCGCCAGCCTTACCACGACCTATGGCACCGACCGGGGAAGCGTAACGCTCCCGGATGGTTCCACGGCAACGAGCCGGTTGATCAACAACTTCAACTGCGGCACCACCTTGAAAGGGAAGGTATTGGTTGGCAACGTCTGCGACTTCCACACGCGGACTGACGCATCCACCAGTATCAACAGTCAGCAGCAAGTTCCCGAGCCGACGTCGATCGCTCTGCTGGGCCTCGGACTGGGACTGCTCGGAGCCGGCTTCAGGGCAAAGAGCAAGCGGCGCGCAGTATAGTTCGGCACGACCGATCAGACACTGAAGGCACGGGACTTGGGTCCCGTGCCTTTTTTTTTGTCTTCGCCGGCCCTGCGCCGGGCGGCTGTCCGGACCTGAACTGCCGCGCATCAGACACCGTTCCGTTATTTCGGTATTTATAAAAAACTACCTAAACTATGGAACAATGCCAGTATGGCATCCTCCAAACGTCACATCCAGACTCTCCTTAGCCGGGCCGGCACAGCACGGTCGCGGGATCTTGTCACCGCCGGCATGACCCGCAGCCAACTTTCGCGCATGGTCGCTACGGGCGCACTGGTGCGGGTTGCGCGAGGACTGTACGCAAAGCCCGGCTATCAAAGCAGTGAGCACGGCGTGTTGGCGGAGGTCGCCAAGCGCGCGCCCAACGCGCTCTTCTGCCTGCTCACCGCGCTACGACTGCACGATCTGACACCGCAGGCGCCCTTTGAGGTCTGGATCGCCATCGGTAACAAGGAACACCCGCCACGGCTAACCTATCCGCCGCTGCGCACGGTACACTTCTCCGCTGCCGCGCTGTCGGCGGGCGTGGAAACTCGCCGGGTCAATGGCACGCAGGTGCGCGTGACCAGCGTGGCCAAGACGGTGGCGGACTGCTTCAAGTTCCGCAACAAGGTCGGCCTGGACGTGGCGCTGGAGGCACTGCGCGAGGCGCGCCGGACGAAGAAGGCGAGTGCCGACGAACTGTGGCGCTACGCGAAGATCGACCGTGTGGCCAACGTGATGCGGCCGTATCTGGAGGCGGTGGCGTGACGAACGGGCGCGCCGCGTCACTCCAAGCGCGGCTACTGACCCGCGCCAAAGCGCGCGGCGAAGACTTCAGCTTGGTGCTGTCGCGCTATGCGGTCGAGCGTTTTCTGTACCGCCTCTCCCTTTCACCCGCACGCGATCGCTACTGGCTGAAAGGGGCGCTACTATTTGACCTATGGTTCGACGTGCCACACCGGCCCACGCGCGACGCCGACTTCCTTAGCTTCGGGCCGGCGGACGCCGAGACCTTGGCGAGTGCGGTGCGCGAGATCTGCGGCATCGCGGCGGATGACGGCATGGCATTCGATCCGGCATCGATCAAGATTGAGGAGATTCGCGAGCAAGCGGGCTATGGTGGGCTGCGTGTCCGGCTCGTGGGCTTGCTCGGCAAGGCACGTTGTTCGGTGCAGCTCGACGTCGGCTACGGCGACGCAGTGACGCCAGGGCCGGAGGAGGTCGTATATCCGACTTTGCTGGATGACCAACCGGCACCTCGGTTGCGCGCCTATCCGCGCGCGACCGTGGTAGCCGAGAAGCTGGAGGCGATGGTGGGCCTCGGTATGGCGAATACCAGGATGAAGGACTATTTCGACGTGCGCGCCCTGGCGAGGGAGGGCACCCTTGATGCCCAGTTGCTGGGAGACGCTATTGCGGCGACGTTTACGCGCCGCAGAACGATGCTGCCCCCCGGTGTGCCGCTCGGCCTGAGTGAAGAATTCGCGCGGGACGCAGCCAAGCTCAACCAGTGGAAGGCGTTCCTCCGCAAGAACCGGCTCGACGCACCAGCTCTGGAGGAGGTGGTCGCGGAAGTCCGCGACTTCCTGGCGGAGCCGATGCGTTTGGCCCGGGATCAGGTGCGTGCGTCATGACGCAATTTGCCGAGTCCGTCGTCGAAGACGCCACCCTGCCTGGGGCGACGCCCCCTTGTAAATCCCCCAAGTCAGGAGGAAGCCGGAACTGGAAGAAGAAGTTAATCAGAGCGTCTTTAGACGATCGTAGGCGTGATGTCCGGGTCGACCAGCAGCTTGGCTGCGGATGAACCCGAATTGGCGTAAACGTTGTAAGTCGCCCCGCCCATGACTTCAGTTGCTCCCGCGGACCAGATGCCGCCCACGGTGTTGCGCAGGGTGAGTTGATCGACGCCGCCCGCATCGCCATCTACCGCGAGCTGGTAAGTGTTGCTGCCGATGCGAATGTCGGTGTCGGAGAGGTCGAACAGGTCGAGGGCGCTGAGCGTCAGGTTATTGGTGCCCGCGCCGGTCAGGTCGATCTTCTCGA
>JANMSC010000316.1:0-2901 GCA_031388885.1 Gemmatimonadales bacterium
CGAGGGCCATCCGGTATCGGCGCAGGCCTACGAGCGCACGGTGGCCGGCCTCAAGAACGCGTATCAGAACAAGGTGCCGCTCACGTTTTCCACCGATGCCGATTACTGGGTGCCCGGCAAGACGCGCGGCGAGCTGTGCCTCGAGTTCATCAAGACGTGGATCGACGCCGGCATCCCCAACGTCGACACCTTGCGCGCCATGACCATCAACGGCTACAAGGTGAGCGAGACCGAGACCACGCGCGGGCCGATCAAGGCGGGGTTCTTTGCCGACCTGATTGCGTTGCCCGGCAACCCGCTGGACGACCTGAACGCGCTCAAGGACGTGCGGTTCGTGATGAAGGACGGCGTGGTGTTCAAGAAAGACGGCGTGATGACGCCGTCGGCGTTCTTCCATGCGGGCCCGGTGAACGGGTGGCGCATTCGGTAGCGTTCGCCGACGCGTCGGAGCTGACGCAATAGCTGTTCTTGCCCGCGCGCTTGGCCTCGTACAAGGCCACGTCCGCGCTCTTCATCAGCGTGTCGGCGTCCTCGCCATGCAGGGGATAGATGCCGATACCGGCGCTGGTGGTGATGCTGACGTTGTGACCCTCGATGCGATACGGTTGCGACACCGCCTCGATCAATTTCGACGCCACCTTGGCCGCGCCGGCGGTACTGCTGGGGTGAGACAGCACGATGATGAACTCGTCACCGCCGAAGCGCGCCACCGTATCCTCGTCGCGCACCGTCGCCACCAGGCGCCCCGCGACCAGTTTCAACAGCGCGTCCCCGGCGCTGTGCCCGAGCGTGTTGTTGACCTCCTTGAATCCGTCCAGATCCAGCTCGATCACGGCCATCGGGCTCGAGCTCCTTCGCGCGTGGACCAGGGCCGTCGAGATTCTCTCGGCCAGCAATCGCCGATTCACAAGACCCGTCAGGGGGTCCTGCAGGGCCAGGAATTCCAGCGTCTTGCCGTGATTGCGGGCGGCCTCGTAGACCAGCCGCACTTCGAGCATGTTGCGAACCCGCATCAACACCTCGGTCAGATCAAATGGTTTGCTGATGAAATCCTTCGCGCCGCGCTCCAGCGCTCTCAGCTTGTGAGCCGGATTGGCGGTCACGGCCAGCACCGGCAGGTAGCCGTCCGCTTCGATCTCCTTCAGCCCCTCCATGACCTGAAAACCATCCAGGCGAGGCATCACGAGATCGAGCAGGATCAAGTCGTAGCGGTGCTCGCGGTGAAACCGGCAGACCTCGCCCGGATCGGTGGTCGACGTGACGGAAACATAGCCGGCGCCGGTCAGCATCCGCTCGAGCAGCAAGACATTCACTTTCCGATCGTCGACGATCAGAATCTTGGCGCGAAGAATGTCGGCTGAACTAATCATGCTCGTCCCGCCGCCCTATTGGCTCGTGCTCAAAATAGTGGCTGCAGACTCCAGCGCCACATCAAGCGTCTGCATGAACTCGTTGACCTTGATCGGCTTGGTGAGATAGCGGAAGAAGCCTGCCTCCAGGCCTTTTTGGATGTCGCGTGGCATGGCGTTGGCACTGAGGGCCACGATCAGGATGTGCGCGGTGGCCGGGTCCTCGCGCAGAACTTTCAGGGCTTCGATGCCGCTGATGCCAGGCAGGTTGATGTCCATCAGGATCACCTCCGGTTGAGAGGCTCGCGCCAACTCGATGCCGAGCGCGCCGTTCACCGCCGTCAGCAAGCGAATGTCGGGTCGACGCTTAATCAACTGCTCGACCAGCGCCAGGTTGGCCGGGTTGTCCTCGACATAGAGCAAGGTGCGCAGCGGTGCGCTGGACAGCTGCCGCGCCGGCACGACGATGGTGGATTCGACGCTGACTGCTTTCGGTTGTGGTGCGGGAGTCAACAGCAGGTCGAACCAGAACACGCTGCCTACCCCGACCGTGCTTTCCACGCCGATCACGCCTTTCATGAGTTCGACCACCCGCTTGCTCATCACCAGGCCAATGCCGGTGCCTTCCTCGGTGCTGCTTTCCTGTCCGAGACGGTTGAACGGCTGAAACAGCTGCAACAGCTTCTCTGGAGGCAATCCCGCGCCGGTGTCCTTGACGCTGATGCGAACGCGTCCCGGCGTGCTGACGGCGCACTTCACCTCGACTGTGCCCTGCTCCCGGTTGTACTTGATCGCGTTGGACAGCAGGTTGATCAGCACCTGCTTCACGCGGGTGCGGTCGGCCAGGACAAAGAATGGAATGTCCAGCTGGGGAAAGGTCATGCTGATGCGACGCTGTTGCGCCTGCGGCTCCATCATTGCCTCGCAATCGGCCAGGACCTCGGCCAACGACGCCGGTTCCGGAGAAATCGAGAGCATCCCCGATTCGACCACGGCGAGATCGAGGACTTCGTTGATCAACTTGAGCAGGTGCCAACCGGCCTGCAGAATCTGGGCAATGCTCTCCTTCTGCGAGGCCGTCGGCAACGGGGAGGTGGACTCCAGCAGTTGGGCGAAGCCAAGGATCGCATTGAGGGGGCTGCGAAGCTCATGGCTCATGTTGGAAAGGAAATCTGATTTCGCGAGGTTGGCCTTCTCGGCCGCGGACTTGGCGCTTTCCAGTTCGACGTTGGTTTCCTGGAGCGCCAGCTCGAAGCGTTTTCGCTCGGTCACGTCGCGTGCCGCCGCGAACACGCCCTGCAGCCGCCGATCCCGGTCGTAGAAGGTCGTCGCGTTGTAGGACACGACGGTTTGCGTGCCGTCCCAGGCGCTCGCGGTCAGTTCGTAGTTGGTGACGTTCTTTTCGCTCAGCACCAGCTTGATCGCCGCCTCGGCCCGCTCCGGGTCGGTGAAGTAATTCTTGAAGGGTGCGCCGATCAACTCGTCACGGGTGCACCCGGTCAGCGCCTCCATCTGTTTGTTGACGTCGGTGATGATGCCGGCCGGGTCGGTC
>JANMSC010000333.1:0-2503 GCA_031388885.1 Gemmatimonadales bacterium
CCTCCAGGGACACCTGGATCCGGGGCGGGGGGATCTTTCTTGTCGCAGGCGGCGAGCGTGAGGCACGCAAGAAGTACCAGGGACAGGCGGCGCACCATCATCCGCATGATAGCCCACGGACGGCCCGTGCGTTACGATAGCGGTATGCGAGTCGGGGCGTTGACGGCGTGCGGCGTGTGCCTGGTCCTTGTCGGCGATGCGCACGCCCAACTTCGGGGCCAGACGTTCGTCAGCGGGTTCCAGGCGCCGATCGCGTTCGTGCAGGACCCAACGAACAGATCGGTGCAGTTCGTCGTGCAGCAGGGCGGCCGGATCCGGGTCGTCCGTGACGGGGCAACCCTGCCGACCGACTTCCTCAACCTCGCGACCAGCATTGCCGCCGGTGGCGAGCGCGGACTGCTTGGGATGGCCTTTGCGCCGGACTATCCAACGAGCGGCCGGTTCTTCGTCAACTTCACCAATCCGTCCGGCGACACGGTGGTGGCGCGTTTTCGCCGGTCCGCAAATGCCGTCGTGGCCGACCCCGCTTCGCGGTTCGACCTGCGGCTCGGCGGGGGCCAGCGATTCATCGAACAGCCGTTCGCGAATCACAACGGGGGGCACCTCGCGTTCGGGCCAGACGGCTACCTGTACATCGGCCTCGGCGACGGCGGTTCGGGCAACGATCCCGACCACCGCGCGCAGAATCCGAACGACCTGCTTGGGAAGATGCTGCGCATCAATGTCAACGTGCCGGACGACGATACGGCCGGCTACAGAATCCCACCGGATAATCCCTTCTTTATTGGCGGACACCCCGCGCGGGATGAAATCTGGGCGTTCGGCCTCCGCAACCCGTGGCGCTACAGCTTTGATGATGTCGCGCGCGGCGGCACGGGTGCGCTGATCATCGGGGACGTCGGCCAGAATCGATTCGAGGAGATCGACTACGAGCCAGCGGGGCGAGGCGGCCGCAATTATGGCTGGCGCAATCGAGAGGGCGCGCACGATAACGTCACGTCGAGGCCTCTCGCCTACCAGCCCCCGACGGATCCGATTTTTGAGTACGGCCGGGCCGACGGCGTATCGGTGACCGGAGGATTCGTGTATCGCGGCAGCCGGCTTGGCGCCGCGTATCGCGGCCGGTATTTTTTTGCAGACTTTTCTGGCCGCGTCTGGTCAATCGCGCTGACCCTCAGCGGAACAGGCGAGGCGACCGCCTCGGATCGGCGCGAACACACGACCGAGCTCGGTGGCAGCGCCGTGCTCGGCCAGGTCAGCTCGTTCGGCGTGGACGCAGGCGGCGAGCTCTACATCCTCAACTACGCCGCCGGCTCTGTCGTCCGTCTGAACGGCCCGGTCGTCACACCGGCGACACCGACGGGACTCAGAATAATCCAATGACACGATTGCTGCTGCGCCGCGGGCCAGGCGTTGCGCCAACACTTCGTGGACAAAATTGTCGATAAGCGACCAGACGCCGACATCGTTGTTGGGGCGGGTGCGGCGCGCTGGCTCGTGCTCTCCATTTTCTTAGGAAATATGCGTGGCTCGAAGCACGGTTCTTGCTTCGCTTTCGGCGTGACGAATCCACCTTCCCCGTTGATTCACTCGGCCAACGAAGACTCGTTGCTGTGGACACTTGAAGAAATCGGCCGGCTCCTGTCGCACAGCGGCAATGCCGCAGAGACGCTCGCCAACATCGTTCAACTCATTCAACGCACGTTTCAGACCGACGTCTGCTCTGTCTATCTCCTCGAGGCGGACCGGTCGACGCTCGTGCTGGCGGCCACCGTGGGTCTGCGGCCGGAGAGCATCGGCCGGGTCCGGATGAAGCTGACCGAAGGCCTTGCCGGCCTGGTCGGGGAACAACTGCGTCCGCAGGTGGTCGCGGACGCCACCACGCATCCCCGCTTCAAGTACTTCAGCGAGGCCGGCGAGGATCCTTACCACTCATTTCTCGGCGTGCCGCTCATCGATCGGGGACTCCTGCAGGGCGTGCTGGTGGTCCAGACGATCGAGCCGCGCGCATTCGACCAACGGGATATCCGCATGCTGACGACGGCCGGAACCCAACTGGCCCCGATCGTCAGTCAGGCGCGCACCCACGGGCAGTTCGTGGCGCCCGCCCATCAGCGTCTCGAGGCGCTCGCGCAGAATCTCTGGTGGAGCTGGGATCACGACACGTCGAGCCTGTTCCGGGCTCTGGACCCAGCGTTGTGGCGCGAGCTCGATCACAATCCGATCGCGCTCCTGCAGCAGATTCCGGTGCAGCGGCTGGAGGAACGCGTCTCGGCCCTCGTCCTTCACAGCCGAATCAACTACGCCTACCGCCGCATGCAGGAGCACCTGACGTCGACGCGCACGTGGGGCGCCCGCCATGCCGGCGTCTTATGGGCTCGTCCCGTGGCCTATTTCTCCGCCGAGTTCGGCCTCCACGAATCGGTCCCCATTTACTCAGGCGGTCTCGGTATTCTGGCCGGCGATCACATCAAGTCGGCCTCCGATCTCGGCATCCCGCTCG
>JANMSC010000037.1:0-1713 GCA_031388885.1 Gemmatimonadales bacterium
TGCACATCTCGAGACGAGCGACCACGCGAGGCCGAGTGCGCGCGCAGTTCCCCCCCGCATCCACCGTATTCTCCCGTGAAGCTCCTCTTCGTGTGCACCGGCAACACCTGTCGATCACCTCTGGCGGAGGTCATCGCGCGCCGCGAGGCCATCGAGCGCGGACGTGACGACATCGATGTCGCCAGTGCGGGGACGAGCGCCTGGGACGGGGCTCCGGCCTCCGACGCGTCACTCCTGGTTGCCCTGGAGCGCCATCTCGACGTGGGGGCACATTCGGCACAGCAACTCACCCGGGAGCATGTTGATGGGGCCGACCTGATCTTGGCCATGGGGCCGCATCACCTCGAACGAGCGCTCGCGTTAGGCGGCGAGGGAAAAAGCTTTCTGCTCACGGCCTATGGCGACAGTGGCGCGCCGGCGAGAGCCATTCCCGATCCCTTTGGGGGCGACCTCGATGCCTATCGCGCGACATTCGACGAGTTGCAGCTTGAAATCCGCCGAATCTTCGACCGACTCAGCGCTGCTGGCGCCGCCGATCGCGTGTGATCCGGTTCGACGCATTCACCCGTGCGCACCGTCGGGATCATCCCGAGGTCGGTGACCGTACGTCGAGCGCCGAGAGACCGCGGTGAACCCGCACGCGCCGGAGCGACTGGTCATTCTTGGGCACCCCATTGCCCACTCGCTTTCTCCCGTCTTCCAGAACGCCGCGCTCGACGCGGCCGGTCTCGTGATCCGCTTTGAGGCGCTCGATGTTCCCGCGCACCTCCTCTCCTCGGTCGTCGAGCAGTTACGCATCCAGCACGCCGCCGGAAACGTCACCGTTCCCCACAAGGAAGCGATGCTCGCGCTGTGCGCTCATTTGTCACCATTGGCTCGTCGCGTTGGTGCCGTCAACACCTTTCGCACCGCAGCCGACGGACAGCTTGAGGGGCACAACACCGACGTGCTGGGTTTCGACGCGATGGCCGACGCGTTAGGCGTCCGACGCCATGGTGCCCGGGTCGCCTGCCTCGGGGCCGGAGGCGCGGCGGCCGCAGTCTGTGCCGCCGTTGAGTTATGGCCACGGGCCACGGTGCGCCTGCATGCGCGAGATGCCGCGCGCACGACGGCGCTCGCTCGGCGATTCGGTAGGCAGGTGTCGGCACACCTGTCGCGCCCGGAGGCACTCGCGGGCAGCACCATTGTTGTCAACGCCACGCCGATCGGGCTTCACGGGTCGGCGCTCCCCGTGGCCGTCGATGACCTCCCGCGTGACGCCGACGTGATGGACCTCGTGTATCGTCCCGGCGAGACGGCGTGGGTACGCGAGGCGCGGTCGCGCGGACATCGTGCAGCCGACGGTCGCGAGATGCTCCTGCAGCAGGGCGCCGCGGCATTCTCCATCTGGTTCGGTCATCCGCCCGACGTGACCGTCATGCGCGCGGCGCTCGAGGCCGCCACGCGCACGTAGTCCACACAGTCCGTGCGTCGAAGGGCCCCCTCATGATCACACCCGTCGTGCGACGGATGACGCGTGCCATGCTACAGGCGGTGGGCGAGCTCGTCCTGCCCCGCGTCTGCCTCACGTGCGACCGATTGCTGGCGTCCGAGCAGGTGCAACTGGCCTGCTCCACCTGTTGGGCTCGGGTCGCGGTCCTCCCGCATCCGCGCTGCGACCGATGTGGCCATCCCACGGGGGAGGGAAGCTGCCGGTGGTGTCCCTTGCTGCCC
>JANMSC010000371.1:0-2104 GCA_031388885.1 Gemmatimonadales bacterium
CGTGACGATGACGGCCGCCGTGGTGCTCATGCTGGTGACCGGCGCGATGGCCACGCGGCTGGGCAGTGAGTTCCTGCCGAGCCTCGACGAGGGCGACCTGCTCGTGCACGCGCTGCGCATTCCGGGCACGAGTCTCTCGACAGCGGTGGACATGCAGCACGCGCTCGAGCGGAAGTTGAAGACCTATCCCGAGGTGGATTACGTCTTCTCGAAAATCGGCACGGCGGAGATCGCCACCGATCCCATGCCACCGAGCGTCGCGGACACGTACGTCATGCTGAAGGCCCGCGACCGATGGCCCGACCCCGACCGGGAGAAATCCGACCTCGTTGCGCAACTCCAGCGGGAGTTGCCGAACATGCCGGGCAACAACTACGAGTTCATCCAGCCGATCCAGATGCGGTTCAACGAGCTGATCGCCGGGGTGCGCAGCGACATCGCGGTCAAGGTCTTTGGCGACGACATGGATGTACTGGCCGAGGTGGGGACGAACATCGAAGCGGTGCTCGCGGGAGTGCCTGGTGCCGCCGACACCAAGCTGGAACAGACGTCCGGGTTGCCCTTGCTTACCGTGAGCCTCAAGCGGACCGAGATGGCCAGGCTTGGCCTGAGCGTGTCAGACGTGCAGGAAGTCGTCGAGGTGGCGATCGGTGGAAGCGTCGTCGGCCAGTTGTTCGAGGGGGATCGGCGTTTCGACATCGTCGTGCGCTTGCCGGAGGCGTTGCGATCCAACCTCGACGAACTGGGTCGCCTCCCCGTTCCGCTGCCGTCGTCTGGCGGCGCCAGGACGAGCGGCTACGTGCAGCTCGGATCGGTCGCCGATATCGCAGTTGCGCCCGGTCCGAACCAGGTCAGCCGCGAGAATGGCAAGCGCCGGGTCGTGGTCACGGCAAACGTCCGTGGTCGCGACATCGGCTCGTTCGTTGCGGAAGCAGAGCGCCGCATCGCCGAGGGTGTCGTCATCCCTGCGGGATATTGGACGGCGTGGGGCGGACAGTTCGAGCAACTGGTATCCGCACGGCAGCGCCTCGCCGTCGTCGTCCCCGTCGCGTTGCTGCTGATCCTCGGCCTGCTGTTTGCCACGTTCGGCACCATGCGTGATTCGCTCCTGGTGTTCACTGGCATTCCGCTCGCCCTCACGGGCGGTGTGTTCTTCCTGTGGATTCGCGGCATTCCGTTCTCCATCTCGGCCGCGGTCGGCTTCATTGCGCTATCGGGAGTCGCCGTGCTGAACGGGCTGGTGATGATCACGTTCATCAACCGGTTGCGCGAGCAGAACCTCCCGCTCGAGGAGGCGGTGATGCAGGGCGCCGTGGCGAGGCTCCGTCCGGTGCTGATGACGGCATTGGTCGCGTCACTCGGGTTCCTGCCGATGATGCTCGCTACCGGTCGCGGGGCGGAAGTGCAGCGGCCGCTCGCCACCGTGGTGTTCGGCGGAATTGTCTCCTCGACCGCATTGACGCTGCTCGTGCTGCCGGTTCTCTACCTGCTCTTTGCGCGCGAACGACGCGAGGTGGAATTGTGATGCGAGAAATCAAGGCGATCATCAAGCCGGACCGTCTCTCCGACGTCCTCAGGGCGCTGCATGCCATGCCCAATCTGCCGGGGGTCACCATTTCGACCGTTCGAGGATTTGGCCGACGCTTCCCGCTTGGGAGTGAGCCGGTCTTCGACGAAGTTGAGCGGATCAAGCTGGAGATCGTAGTGCCCGCCACTATTGCCTCGGATGTCGTTGAAGCCGTGGAGCGCGCCGCGCACACGGGCCAATTCGGGGACGGCAAGATCTTCGTACTTCCAGTGGAGCACGTGATCAAGATTCGCTCGGGAGAACGCGACTTGAACGCGTTGTGAAGCAACCCTTCGATGCATTCCGAGCGACGCAGATATTCCTGACCGGTCTCATGGCTCAAACCCGATCAACACTCAGCTCATCCTTACGATCGCGGCCGCCCTGGTCGCAGTCCTTCGATCGCCTTCGCGAAGAGTTCCTGGAGCTCGCAGTCGCGGAAGGCTGGAGTGACGCGACGCGGGCAAACCGCTGGAGCTACCTCCGTCGCCTGGCCTGCAGCGCACGCACGACGGCGCGATAGACGTGGTCGTTGAC
>JANMSC010000043.1:0-1681 GCA_031388885.1 Gemmatimonadales bacterium
CGGCGGGTCTGGATGTACGCGCTCGTCATGGGCCTCACACTGTTTACGCACGTGACCGCGCTCGTCGTCGTCGCCGGACACGGGGCTTGCTGGTTGATCGGCGTGCGAGGTCTGCCGCCGGGTGTACGCCGATGGGTTCCAATCGCCGCGCTGGTCCTATCGGTCTCGGTTGCGTTGATGCTCTACGCGCCGATTCTGCCACAGGTGGCGGGCGCACTGTCGGCGCCCGGAGCGTCGGAAGGCATCGCGTGGCAGAACCCGCTGTGGTTCGTCCGCGAAACGTTGTCGGGTTTGTCCCAGGGGTTTCCTGTGGGCGTGGTGGCGGTCCCGATCGCCGGTGTCATCATCATCGTTGGGATCGTGCACAGCTGGAAAGTGCATCGCGACGCGGTGCTGGTGATGCTGGTGCCACTGGCCACCATGCTAGTGCTCCTGCTCGCGACCGGCCACAACCTCTGGCCGAGGTTCTTCTTCTTCGGTGCCGCATTCGTGGTGCAGCTTGCGGTGCACGGCGGATTCGTCGTCCTGCGGCGCGTCACGCCGCACTTCGCCACGCGTATCGGTGACGCGGGGCTTGCCGTCGTCGCCCTCGGCAGCCTGGTCCTGCTGCCGCGCGCGTGGGCACCGAAGCAGGATTACGAAGCTGCGGCGGCCTGGGTAACTGAGAGGGCGCAACCGGGCGACGCGATCGCGATGACCGACATGATGCGCCTCCCGCTCGTCACCTGGCTGGGCAAGCCGTGGCCGGTGGTTGCGGATTCGATCGCGCTACACGCGGTGGAACGCGCCGACGCAACGACTTGGGTGCTCGACGCCTTCCCGATCCGCACGAGTGAGAAGACACCGGCGTTGTGGGCGTATCTGCGGCGAGAATACACCACGGTTCACGTGGTGCCGGCGACCATCGGTGGCGGCGAGATCGTGGTGCTGTCAAAACGAGCCCCAGTACAACCGTAGCCGCTCATCGCGCGGGACAGGAGAGAACCTCGGCGAGGGGTATCGCCTCAACTCCGCCTTTCAAGTCGGCGAAAATCAGCAGACCGCCCGCAAGCGTTGGACCCGCACGGTCAAACCCGACAGGACGGCGGATCGTGCACGTGATCGCCCCGGTCGCGCGGTCTCGTACCGTAATCACGCCCTCGCGCCCTGCCACGACTACGCGGTCGCCCGCGACAAGGGCGGGCCCACGCGCCCCGTGGCCGCTCCCGGTCCATCGGACGGCACCATTTTCGAGGTCGAAGCTGACAACCGTGTCAGCAATCGGCAGCACGATCACGCCCTCGCCGGCGCCGAGGACTGCGGTGCCGGCGATATGCCCCTCCACCGATCTGGGATTGGCGAACAGCGGACTCATCCATTCGATCTGTCCATCGCGCAGTGCAAGCGATACGAAGGCCTGACCGGAGGGTGTCTCGTTCGCCGCCGGATACAGCGCCGCCCTGATGAGGCGCCACTGCAGCTTGAACGGCAACGCGCGGAACTCCGTCCACGTTGGCGTCAAGGTCGATCCGGCACCGCTGAGGACAACATGCCCCTCCCCGATGGCTGGTGCCGCGTGTCCCATCATTCGCAAGTGCGGCACGGTGCGGCACCAGAGCTGTTCGAGCGTGGACATCAGGAGTGCACACGCGCCGTCGTGGTCGAGCCCGAAAACGATCGTGTCACCCACCGCCGCGGGTGG
>JANMSC010000046.1:0-3458 GCA_031388885.1 Gemmatimonadales bacterium
CGGCGGGTCGTCGTCACCGGCCTCGGGCTCGTCACGCCCGTGGGTCTCACCGTCTCCGAAACCTGGGACAATCTCCTCGCCGGCAGGTCCGGCGCGGCGCCGATCACCAAGTTCGATCCCAGCCGGCTGCAGGTCCGGTTCGCGTGCGAAGTGAAGGGGTTTGACCCGACGCTCTATATCGACCGCAAGGAGGCTCGTCGGTACGACCTCTTTGCGCAGTACGCCATCGGCGCATCGCACCAAGCCGTGACGCAGGCAGGACTCGACACCGTTGCCGTAGATCACGATCGTATTGGCGTCGTGCTGGGCAGCGGCATCGGTGGGATGCAGACCTTTGAAGACAACTGCCGGGCATTCATCGAAAATGGGCCCGACCGAGTCTCGCCATTCTTCGTGCCGATGTTCATTTCGAACATGGCACCGGGCCTGGTGTCGATGCGGTACGGCTTCCGCGGTCCCAACTTCGCGACGGTGTCGGCGTGCGCATCATCGGCGCATGCGATCGGCGAGTGCTATCGGATGATTCGGAATGGTGTGGCCGACGCGATGGTCGGCGGCGGTTCCGAGGCCGCCATCACGGGCCTTACGGTGGCCGCGTTCGCCAACATGAAGGCAATGAGCACCCGCAACGACGATCCCGAGGCGGCGAGCCGGCCGTTCGACAAGGATCGCGACGGCTTTGTGCTGGGCGACGGTGGCGCAGCGGTGGTGCTGGAGAGTCTTGAGCACGCCGAGCAGCGTGGCGCGACGATTCTGGGTGAAGTGATGGGGTACGGCCTGTCCGCTGATGCATACCACATGAGTGCGCCAGCGCCCGACGGCGAGGGAGCGCAACGCGCGATGCGGATGTGCCTCGAAGACGGCAACATCGATCCGGCACGGGTGGGGTACATCAACGCGCACGGCACATCGACGCCGCTCGGTGATATTGCCGAGACGCAGGCGGTGAAGGGTGTGTTCGGCGAGCACGCGCGCAACTTGATCTTTGGTTCGACCAAATCGATGACCGGTCACTTGTTGGGTGGGGCCGGGGCGCTCGAGTTCGTGATCTCGTTGCTCGCGGCTCGCACGGGTGACATCCCGCCGACGATCAACTACACCACGCCTGATCCCGATTGCGATCTCGACTGCGCGCCGAATGTTCGGGTGAAGCGGGAGATCGATGTGGCGATGTCGAACGGGTTCGGGTTTGGGGGGCACAATGCGTCCCTCGCGGTGAGGGGGTGGCCCTGAGCGGGGCACACGAAGGCACAAAGGGCGCGAAGGCACGAAGGGGTTCACGCAGAGCCGCAGAGAAACTGAGAGCCGCGGAGGGCTCCTTTTTTGTGTCTGTCATCCCGACCGCTCGCGTAACGACGGGGGACCCCGATGAGAGATCGGCGCCCGATCCGCGGCGCGCGGTTGCAGCCTAATTCGGCAACGTCGCACAGCACGCCGCCGAATCGGGGAGGGGCAACGAAGCGCCGCCGCCGCGACCGGTTGAAGCGGGTTGCCGACTGACGCCGCCATGGCGCACCGTCAGGAAAGCGGCGCGCTGAGCGTGCGGAGAACGCGTTCTCATTCGGTTGGCGCGGGGCTGGGCGGTGCTGCGCTCCTTGCAACACTTCCGTATTAGACTGTGCGTCGGGCCTAGTGCGCGAATTCGGTGGTAGGTTGAAGGGGTCCAATACTAGTTAGCCGGACGGCGTCCAGTTCCTGAACAGGAGGAAGAATGCAACGGACCGATACCCAAGGTTGGGCGCGACGTGCAGGCATCGTTTCCTTCGCCATGCTCTTGGCGGCCTGCCAGGCGCCACCATCGGCGGAGGCACCCGACTCGGCGCAAGCGTTAGCCGCGTTGCGTGGAGCGGATTCGATGGTGCAAGCCGCGATCGTGGCTCTTGACGCCGAGCTCACGGCGTCATTTTACGCTGAGGATGCAGTGCTCATGCCGGTGGCCGAGCCGATAGTCGAAGGCCGTGCGGCGATTCTCGCGGAGTGGCGACACAACAATGGCATTCCCGGAATCACAAACCAGGGTCGGACCGTCGCCGCCGAGGTGTCGATCGCCGGGGATTTGGGCTACACGAGGGGCACCTACGAGGCGGCGATGCTGGGACCGGACGGCCAGCCGCTACTCGAGCAAGGAAAGTGGGTCTCGGTCTGGAAGCGTGACGCGGACGGAAAATGGAGGATTGCCGTGGACATCTATAACACCGACACGCCACCGCCCGTTCATGCAGCCAGTACGGCTGATCCAGATCATCCTTAGGGTACCCTGGCCTACGTGAGCAACCGGGGAGATAGCTGACACTGTAAACCGGGTACATGGTTGACACTTCAAGGAGCTGCCGGTCAGCCCCGAATGACATACTTCCGCTCGTCAAATCGTGCGATCAACACGTTGCAAAAGTAGATCGACCAGATGCCGTCGTCGACTTCATCGAGGCCCACGTCGTAGCCTTCGAGTGGGGTGGCCAGGAAGAGCAGTCGACGCCCAAAGCGAACGGTCACGCCCAGCTCCCGCAACAGTCGTTGGAAGGCCAGCGCGGTGTATTGGGTTGGCTCCCGCGGTCGGAGTGATGCAAGACGGCCTGCCCGCCGCCGCGCGAAGAGATCCAGCACCATGGCGACGTAGAGCCAGCCCTCCGCCGTCCAGACGTAGGTGAAGTCCGCGACCCACTTCTGATTTTAGGATGTCACGCTCCATGCGCAGCTTCGCTACCTCGCGGCGCAGCTGCGTCAGCTCGGCGGCGGCGGGCTTCTGCTGCCCCTCGCCGGGGAAGGCGTGCTGGGGGTCCCGCTGATAATCCTGGACCCATTTGCGGAGGCTATTGACGTGAAGATCCAGATCGCGGGCCGCTTGGCTGAGGCTCACCCCGCGCTCCGTCACCAACCGCACTGCTTCGAGCTTATACTCTCGACTGAACCGCCGTCGGACGCCCATGATTCCCTCCGGTTTGAATAAGAACACCGAGATGAGGTGTCCTCCAAACCGGGTGCAGCTCAGGGATCGCCGCCTGCTGCGGGAACGAGGAGCCACACGATGGGGGGTTGTATGGGAGGGACTGTCTCGGCATCCATGGAGAAGGTATGGTGAATACGACCAATACCGATCTCGCACCGAGCCTGCGCGAGCGCGTCCGCGGTTTCATCGAGAGTGTGCGCTTCGAAAGGGCAGTTACCGCTCTGATCGTCGCCAACTCCATCACGCTCGGACTTGAAACCGCGCCTGCGGTCGTCGCACGCTTCGGCGCCCTGCTGTACGTAGTAGACCGCGCGGTTCTTGGCGTCTTCGTGGTCGAGTTGCTGTCGCGCCTCTTCGTCTACCGCCGTCACTTCTTCCGGGACCCGTGGCGCGTGTTCGATTTCCTGATCGTCGGGATTGCGCTCATGCCCGCGAGCGGGACGTTCAGCGTCTTGCGCGCCTTGCGCGTGTTGCGTGTGCTGCGGCTCGTATCACTGGTGCCCTCGATGCG
>JANMSC010000468.1:0-2593 GCA_031388885.1 Gemmatimonadales bacterium
CAAGCCAACTGCAAGGGCGTGATGCGGGTGACATCCTTCTCGATAGCCTGGGCAGCATCCCACAGGTCGACCGCGCGCTGGGCATTGAGCCAGAATTCCGCCGAGTTTCCGAAGAGTCGCGACAACCGCAACGCCATCTCCGGGCTGACGCCACGGCGCGTCCGCAGCAACTCATTGATCGACTGGCGGGACACACCCAAGGCCTCGGCCAGACCCGCCACCGTGAGGTCGTAATCGGGCATGAAGTCCTCCTGCAGCATCTCCCCGGGGTGCGTCGGGCGACGCTTCATGGGGCGGGTGTTGGGTACGCTCATCTCACACCATCCGGCTAGTGATAGTCACAAACTTCCACGTCGTAGGCATCGCCATCTTCAAATCGAAAGCAGATACGCCACTGGTCATTAATGGCGATCGCGTGTTGCCCCTTGCGGTCATCCTTCAGCGCGTGGAGCCGGTTGCCCGGCGGCACCTTCAGGTCGTCAAGGCGTGTCGCGAGGTCCACATACTCGAGCTTGCGAGCGGCCCGGGCGGCGATGTCCGGCGGAAACCGTTTCGCGGTGCCGGTCAGGTAGAGTTCCTGGGTGCGTCGATCCGCGAACGACTTGATCACGAGGAAGTGTAACGCGTCACGTGACGCGCGTCAAGTGGTGCAGGCTTGCCTAACAAGCATGGGACCTGCACTGACTACCCGCCGGCGAGAGCCCCCCTCTCGCTTTCGGTGTTTCTTCGGTTTATTGTTCCAGCCCCATGTTCCTCGCCCTTTCCATCCCCGACTGGCCCACCGGCGTGGCCGCCCACGAGCTGCCGTTTCGCCTCCTCGCCATTGCCCCTCGCGCCACCATCGCCCGGGCCGACGGGCTGGCCTGGCTCGACGCCCGCAGCCTCGACGCCACCGCCCTCGCCACCCGCGCCCTCGACATCATCCGCGATATGGGCATCACCGACGCGCACGCCGCCGCGTCGCACGTACCGGTGGTGGCATCAGTCGCTGCCCGATACGTCGCTGCACCATTTCTCGTCGTGACAGCAGGTGCGGAGCGACGCTTCTTCGCATCGCTCCCGCTCGCCGTGCTCGCGCCACCACCACGACTCGCATCACTCTTCACCAGTGTCGGACTCGAGACATGCGGCGACCTCGCCGCGCTCGACCGCGAATCCGTTGAAGTACGCTTCGGCCGCGATGGTCTCACCGGTTGGAAACATGCGCGCGCCGACGACCCACGACTGATCTTCCGCGCGCAACCGCGCACCCTTCCCAATGCATCGATCGACTGGACTGAGTTCGCCACCGCCGACGTCGAGCAACTCGTCTTCGTGATGCACTCGATGCTCGGCACCGTGTGCGAATCCCTCGCACGCGATGGGCTCGGCGCGCGGTCGATCACCATCACGCTCGCACTCGAGGGACGGAACGCTGTCATCCAGCAGGTCGGATCGGCGCGACCCAGCGCCGATCGCAAGCTCTGGCTCCGCCTGGTGCGCCGCGCCCTCGAACGCCTCACCCTGCCTGATCGCGTCGCAGGCATCGCCATCGAGGTCGATGCTGCCGGTGCCCCACCGATTCGCCAAGGCGATCTCTTCGACCTCGGCTTCGCGTCAGCGCAGGCAGCAGAAGCAGCCGTGGCCCACGTGGTGGACCTGCAGCCCGACGCCGTCGTGATTCCTGAGCGCACTGAGCATCCGCTACCCAATGCGCGCACCCGCTGGAAGACGGAAGTGGCACCAGATCTTGATGAGATGCGAAACAGATCAATCGACCTCTATGCCATAGGGCACCCTCAGTTGACGTTACGCCTCCTCCCCGCACCTAGAGAAATCGACGTTATCGCAATCCCACGAAGAGGCTTCCCGGCGCCGGTGCGCTACACCGACAACGGCACCGTCATCCCCCTGAGCCAGAGCCTCGGCCCGCAATACCTGTCCGGCAATCACTGCGACACCCCGTTCTCGCGCGAGTACTACCAGGGCGTGCGCAGCGACGGCTCCGTCGTGCTGCTCTTCCGCGACCGACACCACGCGCAGTGGTACCTCGCCGGCACATGGGATTGAAAGCGAGGCCCTCCATCGCGTTCGCCGAGCTGCGCGCGCACTCTGCGTTCTCGTTCGGCGACGGTGCCGTCAAGCCCGAGGCGCTGGCCGAGCGCGCCGCCGAACTCGGCTATCGCGCCGTCGCCCTCACCGACACCGCCGATCTCGGCGGCATCGTCCGATTCGGCGCAGCGTGTCGCAGCGCCGGCGTGAAACCCATTGTCGGTGCTGAATTGATCGTCGATGGTCGCCCACTCGCCGTCCTGGCGCGCACCGAGGCCGGATACTGCCACCTCGCCGCGCTGGTGACCCAGTCACGCAGTGGATCGCTCGCGAGCACCACCTCCAATCGTCCGTCGCGCGGACGACCACGCCTCACGTGGCAACAGGTCGCTGATCGCGCCGAAGGATTGCAGCTCCTCACCGGCCCGTCATCGGGACTGATCGCCACGATGGTACGTGACCATCGCGCTGATGACGCACTGCGCCTGCTGCACGAGTGGCGCGATCGCTTCGGCGGTCACGTTGCAGTTGAAGTGCAACTGCACCAGACCGGTGGCGACGA
>JANMSC010000474.1:0-4208 GCA_031388885.1 Gemmatimonadales bacterium
CAGGCGGCAGCGATGGGGTGCTGCCAGCCGGTGGCTGTACACCCTGCGACAAGAGCATCGACGGGGCGACACAGGCGAGCGTGATGACCAAGCGGAATCGGCAACACTTCATGTGCAAGGATCTCCCATTGATTTCAGAACCCAACTGCCGCGCGAATTCCAACAGCCCAGTTTCGGCCCTCTGCAGGCAACCATTCAAAATCGACCCCGCCGTACACCCCGCCGCGGCTGAGTCCGGAACCGCCGATCACCGACACCGCCGCGGAAACGTCGCGGAACTCGTTAAGCGAAGCCCGTCGGTACGCCACACGAGGTTCGAGGCGCGACGTCCAACTCGATCGGCCTCCCGAAATGGGGACCACCCAGCCGACCACAAGTCCGATCGGGATCGCGAGAACGGTGAGGTCACCAAGTTTCGTCAGTGCGACCGACGCGGAAAGGCAGACCGGCAGGGCGACGTTGCGACTGGCTGCCACCAGCCCGGCCCGACCTCGTGTGCGAGCGGGCGTCGGGTCGTCGAACGGTGCAAAGTCTGCCTCGGCACGCATCGTCGTCCGGTCGCCAATCCGCATCGCTGCCTCCGCGCCGAAGAGGTATCGCTTCAGCGACGTTCGCGCGGTCCTGGCGCCCAGCCAGCCGCGTTCCGCGTGTGGCGCGGCGAGGCATGCTTGCGCCGAAATCGTCTCCGAAACGCACAGCATGCTGGCAACCGCCATAAACAGTGCGGTGTTGATCACGGAGCACGGGCCTGGATCACCCCTGCGGCGAGGATCAACACGAGGCGGATCCCGTCGCGATCGGGGAGCGTCGCCGGATTGTCGCCCAACGCGTCCAGCGCGTTGCCGGCAACGATCAGGAGCCTGCAGGCAGAGTCGGTAGTCGGCGATCCAGCGCGTGACGCAATGCCCTCCATCGCCCGCATGATCTGCGTCACCTGCTCCGACGACCCAAGCGCCGAGGCCATCGGCCCCGCAGCGTGGACCACGGCGTCGTGCAACGCGATGAGGGTGAACGGCGGCGAACCAGCCTCGGCAAGGAGCGCCGCCGGCGGCTCACACCGTTCTGCCCCGAATGGGTCAGGCTGCGTGAGATTGCCGCTGCAGGCGCCGGCGCCGAGGGCCAGGAGCCCGACCCCGAGGACGGCTCGCGCGGCGGCAGTACTGGTGGCGGTCTTGGAGGCGCGAAAGCGAGCAAAAATGTACGGTTTGATGCATTCTCCTTGTCGGCCACTGATGCCGACGGGGAGACCTTCAGGGGTAGGCCGCCGTGCGTTTCTCGGTCAGACTGTCAACTTCTTGCAAACCTGACAGCGCAAAAGCGGTGCCAGCGTCCCCATGCGCGCGGCGGGCAGCGACCTGCGCCAAGTCCAGTGCTGCGGCTACCGCAGAGAGCACCGAATAGTCGAGTGGCTCCTTGGGGCCGGAAGACGCGGCCATCGCAGCGCCGAAAGCGAACAGCAACGCAGCGCTTCCCAGCTGCGTCCGCACGACGCGCATCCAGTTGGGATGCGGCTCGGCGCACAAGGCAGGAAAAGTTTTGGACTTGTAAACAGATAAATTTATCATAAGTTGGTTGTACCATTTATGACCAAGTTATCGGCCGGCTCGTCCTTGGTTTTGCCCCCGCGGGAAGCGGGCGTTTCTTCGAGGCGCTGGCTGTGTGCCGCTATTCAGAGCGCGATACTCGACGGTCAGCTTCCACCTGGCGCCTCGGTGCCTGCGACCCGTACGCTCGCGGCGCAATACCGAATCTCCCGCGGCACGGTCGTCAGTGCGTACCACCAGCTTCGTTCGGAGGGGTACGTCACCGGCACGGTTGGCTCGGGGACCTACGTCAACTCGGTGCTCCCCGACGGCCTGCTTCACGTGAGTCGAAACGCAACCACATCGACACCGATCGCACCGCCCGCGGCGCGCGCGCTCACGGCGTTCGCCCATCGGGTGCAACTGTTTCGGGGCTACGAGGCGCGCCCGCTTCGGGCGTTCCGTGCCAACCAACCGGCGCTCGACCTGTTCCCGACAACGCTTTGGGCGCAAGTCGCAGCGCGTCGGCTGCGCCGAGCCACGCCGGAGTCGCTACTGGGGTGCGGACCGTTGGGGTACCGTCCGCTGCAGGAAGCGGTCGCGGATTACCTCCGCGATTCGCGCGGCGTGCGATGCGACGCGGAGCAGGTTGCGATCGTGTCAGGTGTTCAGGAAGCACTCGACCTTGCAGGACGGATGGTGCTCACACCGGGTGATACGGTGTGTCTCGAGGACCCGGGATATCCCGGTGCGGCGCGCGTGTTCGAGGCGCTGGGCGCTACGATCGCCGCCGTTCCTGTGGACGATGAAGGGATCACCCTCACTGATGCATCGTGGCGAACGGCACGGCTGGCGTACGTCACGCCGGCGCATCAGTTCCCGCTTGGCACCAGCATGAGCCTTCCACGTCGACTCGAGTTGCTCGAGTGGGCGCGCGCGAGCGGTGGATTGATCTTCGAGGACGACTACGACGCGGAATATCGTTACGCCGACCGTCCGGTACCGGCCCTGCAGGGCCTCGACCGTCACGGCGTCGTGCTGTATGCCGGGACCTTCAGCAAGGTGCTCTTTCCGTCGCTTCGACTGGGCTACCTGATCGTTCCGCCTGACCTGAGAGCCCGTTTCGCGGCGGCAAAATCAGTGGTCAGTCGCCACGCGTCGCTACAGGAACAGGCGATCCTCTGTGACTTCATCGCCGGCGGTCATTTCGGGCGCCACCTGCGAAGGATGCGGGAGGTTTACGCCGAGCGCCTGGCGGTGTTGTTGGAAGCGAGTCGAGAACGACTCGGCGGGTTGATCGACGTCCCCGACATCGAAGCCGGCCTGCAGACCGTCGGGTGGCTGCGTGGCGGCATCACCGGTGAGGCTGCAACAAGCGCCGCCTTGGCGCGCGGCGTGGAGATCACGGCACTGAGTCGCTTCACGCGTGGGCTGGTGCGTCGCGAAGGCGTACAATTGGGATTCGCTGCGGTCGATCCAATCGAGCTGCGTCGCGGCGTGATGGAACTGGGTCGCGCGTTGGAGGGGCTTCGTCCGCCGACGTCCCCGTGATGCGCCCGGCACGCGTCAAGGCCAGCGACGCGGCGCGCGACAAATCGGGCACGGACCCATCTGCGGTTCGCGCCCGTACACCACGGCAATAGGCCCCAACGCGACCACCTTTTTCTCGACCGTGTCATCCACTTCGACGGCGAGCGTCAGCACACTGCCCGTGACCCGACCACTGAAGGTTGCAGGCAGCGATGGACCGAACTGCACCGGATAGGCGCGCAGCACGTAACTCCCCTGAACCGTGAACCGGCCATTCGCATCGAGCTGGATGTTGCCGGGCATGTCACCGAAGGTGCAGCCGACATGCACGTGGGCCGCAGAGTCCGTGACGATGACGCCCCAGTTGTCGCCGCCCCACGTGCCCATCGCCAGCCGGCCGTCGGACGGCGGCAGCAACGACGACTCGGCGCAGGCGCCGAGGAGGATGGTGAGAACGGCGAAGCGCAATGCTGCGCAGCCGCCATGAACACCCCGGCGACCATCCTCGCTCAAGCGCTCCTCCTGGGAACGAGTTGCTTGCCGTGCCGAGCGCCAGGCAGCGTCTACAGCTTCTGAGCCCGGAAGTTCAGGGTGCCGCTGTAGCTCGTCATGATGAGCTGCACAGACCAGGTGCCCGCCACGCCGGCTGTCGTAGGCTCGTTGAGACTCGGCACGAGCGCTTTGTCATAAACGGTTGTGCCCGCGGCATCCTTGATGACCAGGCGCGCTGAGCCACCCTGCGTGGTCGTCGAGTGATTGATGCTCGCGCGGGTGCCGGTGTTCCGCCAGGTGTAGGTGTTGGTGCCTGCGGCGTTCAAAACGCCCGTGGCCTGCAGCGCGAAGTTGTCGGTGGCATTGGACACTTCGGGTTGGAAAGGGTCGAGGGTGAGGGAGTCGCCGCCGCAACCGGCAACCAGGCAGAGGAGGAGCGCCCATGCCGATCCGGCACGCGCGAGGGAACGGAGCATCGGTGGACAAGGCATGGCACACTCCAAGGGAAACTAGGAAACTAGGACGCTACCTGGGATCGAGCCGGATCGTCGTCTGAACCGCTGCCGGACGAGCAGCGTCCTTACACCCGCCATATACTGGCGACGTCGCTGGCAAGGATCGCCCCACAGCCGATCAGGCCCGAATTCTTGCAGGCACACTGCC
>JANMSC010000476.1:0-5147 GCA_031388885.1 Gemmatimonadales bacterium
CGGCGAGTACCGCCGGAGTTCCGCCCTTGCCCGCCTCCCCCCCCCCCACCATCGTTGCCCCCGTGCCTCACACCTCGCTCATCTATCGCACCGCTGTCGCCGCGGCCATCCCGCTGGTGCCGCACGTGTTGCGCAGCGACCGCGACCAACGCGCCCACGCCGCTCGACTCGCGGCCCCGGCCGCCATGGCAACGTGGGCAGCGGCGCATCGCGTGCCAGGCAGGAAGCTCGCGTGGTTCCATGCGTCATCCGTGGGCGAAGGTCTGCAAGCTCGTGCGGTGATGCGCGCGTTTCGTACAGCTCACCCTGATGTCCAGTTGGTCTACACCCACTTTTCACCGTCGGCCGGAGCCCTCGCGCACGCGATGCCCACCGACTTCTCCAGCTACCTGCCCTACGACCGCGTGGCCGACGTCACGGCCGCTCTCGGCGCTTTGGCGCCTGACCTGCTGATATTCACCAAGCTCGACCTCTGGCCCGAGTTCGCCACTCGGGCTGCGGCGCGGGGAACCGCTGTGGCAATGATCGCGGCGACGGTGCTTGCCGACAGCGGTCGGCTCCGGTGGCCCGCTCGGGCACTGCTCGCGCCGGGTTATCAGGTGTTGTCGGCCGCCGGCGCCGTGAGCACCGATGACGCAGCCCGTCTGAACAAACTCGGCGTGCCGCGAGATCGCATCACCGTCACCGGCGACCCACGGATCGACTCCGCGCTGGATGTCGCTGATGCGATCGAGAAGGCGGACCCGCTCACGACACTGGCCGACCCTGCCGTGACGCTCGTCGCTGGCAGCACCTGGCCCGCCGACGACGCCGTGCTGCTGGCCGCATTCGCCGCGACACGCAAGTCACGCCCCGATGCCCGCCTGATCGTCGTGCCACACGAACCCACACCCGCTCACCTCGCGTCATTCGATGCCACGGCCATGCGCACCTCACTACCCCGCGCGGTCCGACTCAGTGCGCTGTCACCCGGTGATGCGGCGCCGTTCATCGTGGCCGACCGTATCGGCGTGCTGGCTCGTCTGTATGCCAATGGCGGTATCGCGTACGTCGGCGGCGGCTGGGGAAATGCCGGCGTTCACTCCGTGCTCGAACCTGCCGCGCTCGCTCGGCCAGTCATCGTCGGGCCACACGACCGCGGGTCGGGAGACGTTGACATGCTCCGCGGCGTCGGCGCACTCGTTCACCTGCCGCGGGATGGAGCTGGCAGCGCGTTGGCACGGCGGTGGCTGCATTGGCTCAACGACGTACGCGACTGCGAGCGCTGCGGGGCGGCGGGACGGGCCGTGATGGAAGGGCAGCGGGGCGCAGCCGAACGATCGATGAACGCACTGGAGGATGCGGTGGACTGGGCGCGGTGATCAACTGACACCGCTCTACCTCGGCGTCGCACTCGTGGAACGACGAAGCGCCCGGCCTGGGTGGCCAGACGCTCTCGATCCGTCGGCGGGAGGCACGTCGGCCGGAGTCTAGTTCATCGACTCCACGGCGGCGCAATGCTGTTGCTGCGCGCATAGGCGATCAGCTGGCCCAGGTGTTCGTGCAGGTGCGTGACCGTGGCTAACATCGCGCGTTGCCGGCTCCAGTCCATTCCGAAAAACTTGATGCTCTCGCTGAGGTTTGTGTCAGTCGTGAGTCCCATCGCCTCATGCAGGTGTACGAACGACGCCTCAAGCTCGGCGATGACCTGGTCCTTCGTCAGCGTGCGCCTTTCGTACACCTCGAGGGACTTCATGTCGGTCGCACTGATGCCAGTGGCGGCGGGCGCAGGCTTGCCCATCGAGATGGGAATCAGATAGTTATCCGACGCCACGTGGAGCAGGACCTCGCCCACGGAGCGGGACGCCGTCGGTCGCCATCCGTACGCCGACTCAGGGATAGCCCGGGCGAGATCGATGAACTTCTTCTGTACGTCGGTCACGTCGCGGTGCATGTCAGCCATCAGCCCCTGGGCCGACGCTGGGGTCGCGGCGGCGAGGGACAGGAACAGGGCGAGCAAGCGACTAGGCATGGGCATCTCCCGGATGGCGTGAAGAGCGACAGGTCAAGTTAGCGGGAGGAGATCGCATCACGCCACGCGGCCTTGTCAGGCGAATCACGGCGCGAATCCAATCCCGAAACTCAGAATTCCCGGCGTTGCATCACCGCCGATGATCCGGTCGTACGCCGCCCGAAACGAGAATCCATTCAGCATCGCGACTTCGATGCCGCCACTGATTCCAAACTTGCTCGACGTGTCGGTGTCACCAGCCACTTTGACCCGACGAACTTCGATCCGCGGGGCGATCCACGGCTTGATTGCGAACGCCGGGACGGGAATAGTCGCCGCGAAACCGAGCGAGAGTGGGAAGCGAGTGGTGGCGGACCCTCCGGTTGTCCACCGCCCGATGCCGCCCTGCAGCATCACACGAAACGGGATCAATGGGCCGCCGAAAAGCTTCAGCGTCGCAGATGCGCCCACGGAGGTGACGCCATCGCCAGCGTCAGGCGCAAAGCGCGACACTGCCGCGCTCACACCAAGCAAGCCGATGCCCAACTCGCCTCGCGCACCGATCGCTGTACCCTTACCGGCCGCATCGTTCGAAAAGCCCACGTCGGCGCCGAACGCAATGCCGAGTGGGACCCCGCTGTTCACAACCGGCAGGCCCAGCACCTGCGCCGACGCGACGCCGCCCGACCCGACAACCAACCCAACCGCAAGCACGAATGCCTTCACCCGACACCTCCCGTCTGAAACGCCACAGGGGCAACCGTAGTCGCCCCCGCATTCAAATCGCTTCTCGCTTCTCGCTTCTCCCTTCTCCCTTCTCCCTTCTCCCTTCTCCCTTCTCCCTTCTCGCCTCTCGCCTCTCGCTGCTCGCTTCTCGATCATCGCAAAAACGCCACCGTAAACCCGATCCCATCCCGATCCCCGATCGCTCCACTGAACCGCAGGTCGAGCCGTGTCGAGATGCGCAGGTCGACGCCAAACCCGAGCGTGAAGTCAGCGCCATCAGCATCACCAAAGAGTGGCGTGACGACCGGCTGCACATACGCTACGATCGACGTGTTCGAGCCATCCACCAGTATTCGACGGCCCATCGAGAAGCCTATCGGCAGCATCGCCACGGTGCCACCGTCCCTGGCATTCAACCCGAGGCCAAATGTCACCGAACCGTCGAGCGGGAAGGCATCAGAGTGATCGAGCACGCGAGCACGGCCATCGACACCCAGCAGCAGTGAACCGTCGACGCCCTTGGCGTCGGCAAAGCCAGCGCGAATCCCACCGTCGATCCGCGACCCGAAGCCGACCCGGTACGAACCCTCGAGCGCGTAGCCTGAACCAGGATCGGAGAACGAAATCGCGATCTCGCTGGTCGAGAAGGCCCGGTACGGCGCCGCAAACACCGGCGTGCCGGTGGACTGGGCCGCGACAGGGCGCCCGACGGAGGTCACCCCTGCAACACATAGAATCGCGGCGACAACGGCAACACTACGCGGCATTGGCATTCGCCTCTCCGGAGACATGTTCCGCGAGAATGCGGACACTATTCTGGACGACTTGCAAGAACCCGCCTTGCACATGAAACGTTTGCGACGTGCCTCCGGCACGGATCACCAGCTTGCCGGTGCCGAGCACGGTCATGAGTGGCGCGTGGTTCGCGAGTATGCCGATTTCGCCGTCAAACGCCGTCGCGATGACCGCGTCGGCCTCGCCGTCGAAGACCGCCGATTCAGGAGAGATGACCGTGACCCGCATCTTCATCACCCCTGCATTTCCTTGGCGCGCTGAACCACGTCCTCAATGCCGCCCTGCATGTAGAAGGCCTGCTCCGGGAGCGCATCGAACTCACCCGACAGCACCCGTTCGAACGATTCGATGGTGTCCTCGCGTTTGACGTACTTGCCCGGGAAGCCGGTGAACTGCTCGGCGACGTGGAACGGCTGCGAGAGAAAACGCTGCAGGCGACGAGCCCGACCGACTACCAGCTTGTCCTCCTCCGACAGCTCATCCATGCCGAGAATCGCGATGATGTCCTGCAGCGCCTTGTAACGCTGGAGCGTGCGCTGCAGACCGATCGCGACGTTGTAATGCCGCTCACCAATGAACTGCGGTCCGAGGATGCGCGAGGTCGAGTCGAGCGGATCGACCGCCGGATAGATGCCAAGTTCCGAAATGGCACGCGACAGCACCACGGTCGCATCAAGGTGCGCGAACGCCGTCGCCGGTGCGGGGTCGGTCAGGTCGTCGGCCGGCACGTAGATCGCCTGCACCGACGTGATCGAACCGTTGCGTGTCGAGGTGATTCGCTCCTGCAGGTCGCCCATCTCCGTCGCCAGGGTCGGCTGATACCCCGCGGCGCTCGGCATGCGTCCCAGCAGTGCCGACACTTCGGCGCCGGCCTGGGTAAACCGGAAGATGTTGTCGATGAACAGCAGTACGTCCTGGCCTTCGACGTCACGGAAATACTCCGCCACCGTCAACCCCGAGAGACCGACCCGCAGGCGTGCGCCCGGCGGCTCGTTCATCTGGCCGTAAATGAGCGCGCACGAACTGAGAACGCCCGATTCCTTCATCTCGAGATACAGGTCGTTGCCCTCACGCGTCCGCTCACCAACGCCACAGAACACCGACTTGCCGCCGTGTCCCTTCTGGACGTTGTTGATGAGCTCCATGATGATGACGGTCTTCCCGACGCCAGCGCCGCCGAAAAGGCCGATCTTGCCGCCCTTCACGAACGGCGCGATCAGGTCAATGACCTTGATGCCGGTCTCGAGAAATTCAGTCTTCGGCTCGAGCGCGGTGAACTCCGGCGGCTGACGGTGGATCGCCCAGCGGAGGGTGTCCGCCGGGATTGGCTCGCCACCGTCGATCGGTTCTCCGAGCACGTTGAGGATGCGCCCCAGCGCAACGTCACCCACCGGCACCAACACTGCCGAACCGGTGTCCACCGCGGTCATGCCGCGGGTGACGCCGTCGGTCGAGCTCATCGCGACAGCCCGCACCTGGTTGCGGCCGATGTGCTGCTGCACCTCGGCGACCAGGCGCACCGGGATCGGCCCCGACGCGTCGTCAACCACGAGCGCGTTGTAGAGCTCCGGGAGCTGCTCCGGCGGAAACTCGATGTCGAGCACCGGGCCGATGACCTGGACGATGGTGCCGGTGG
>JANMSC010000496.1:0-1740 GCA_031388885.1 Gemmatimonadales bacterium
TGCTGGGGTTCTCGCCGCCGGCCGTCTACGCGTATCTGGTGTTCGTTTCTTTTCACGCGGTGTTCATCCACGCGAACGTGCGGTGGCGAGGCGGTTGGCTCGAACGGGTGCTGGTGATGCCGCGCTTCCACCACTGGCACCACAGCGCGGCGCCGGAAGCGGTCGACAAGAACTTCGCCGTCCACATGCCGTGGATCGACCGGCTGTTCGGGACCTATCACATGCCGGCCAACGAGTGGCCCAAAGAGTACGGCATCGCCGGAGATCCGGTGCCGGACGGGTACGTGGAGCAGTTGATCGACCCGTTTCGCCGACGGCCGTAGTAGCGCAGGCCTTCAGGCCTGCCCTCGCCGGACCCGGCAGGGCTGAAGCCCTGCGCTACGTGTTGAGACTCGTTGTTCTGGTATTCCCCAGGCACCGACAACTTCGCGGGCTGCGGCCAACGGTCCCACTCCGGCGGAAGCTCGTCCTGAGTGGAGGAAACGCCGCATCCTCAAGGTACCGTCAGTTTGGGGTCCAACTCCTGAACTGCGCGGTTCACAGCAGCCACAGTCTCATCCGATGGCCGCTCCTTCCCCTTTAGGTTGATTGTCACCGTGAACGTCACGTCATGGCCGGCAGCGGCTTTCATGACCGCGGGCAACACATCCACCAGATCCTGCAATTGATTCGGCTTCAGCACCGCTTGTCCGCTGGTGCGCGTGTCGGCTGGAGTTGTGGATGACGCCGCCGCGCGTGGTGCTGGGCCGGCAGTCGGCAGCGCGAATGTGATACTTCCGGCCTTCGCGAAGTCGCTGGGCCACGGCGACGAGCCCTCGGCTTGCTCCAGCACTCGCGAGCGCACGGCTTGATCGATGGCCTCCCGAACCGTTGTCCAAGGAAGGCTCTTGCCCGCGCGCTTCGACAGCGCCACCGCAATCGACAAGGCGTTGGTGCGGCCGTCCTGCCAGGCGTCGGGCAGACTCGTCGGCAGCAGTTCGAGTGGCGTGGCAACTTCGGGCGGTGCCTGAAGAGCAGCGTCGGGTGACAGCAGTCCTGCAGGGACGTCTTCGCCAAGTAAGCTCGCCGGCCCTGACGTCAGCCACAGGCGTCCGGACTTGATGCCCTCGCGAAGCGCGTCGTCGATGGCCACGGACTCTGCGCGTGGGACGGGTACAGCTTCTTCGTAGCCGCCGCGGAAGAGGGTCACACGGTGCGCGCCGTCAAAAAAGTCGTGCACGCTGCCCACCGTGATGGACGGCGTCAGCCAGAGTCGGTCGATTAGCCCAGGATGCAGCAGCGACGTCGCGAGCGACGTGAGCGTGGCCTTCTCGGGCAGCACCAGCTCGAGCTGAGGGTCATCAAGCACTTCGCCATCGGGCGCCTGACGCCACCACGTGCGAACAGACTTGTCGGGCCGGGTCACGCACGCGACGAAGTAGCCCTCCTCGCAACCACGGACGACGGTATCGAGGATGGCCTTGCGATTGAGCATCTTCGGCAGATGCGGAAACCTCGCAAACGCGCCGACGAGATCACGCACGGGACGCGAGTCCTCGTTTTCCCTCCACAGCTGATACGGCCCGCCGGGCAGCAACGCATCCGGGCTGATGGCGGTCTCCTGGATACGCGACCGGCTGTCGTCCTTGATGGCGCTGAAGAGCGCGGTCTCGGCCGGCTGGATCTTGAACGCCTGGACGTCGTTGTCGGTCGAGACGGTGACCACGATGCAGTAGGCCTGACGGATGGCATCGGCAATCC
>JANMSC010000015.1:0-1618 GCA_031388885.1 Gemmatimonadales bacterium
GCGAAGCCAGGGCGGCGGCCGGGCTCTCGCATCCAGGCATCGCCGCGATTTTCGACATCATCGAGGAACCTGGTCGCACGTTCATCGTGATGGAGTACGTCGAAGGTCACACGCTGGCCGCTCGGCTCGCTCACGGATCGGTGCCGTGGACGGACGCCCTCGACATTGGCGGACAGCTGTGCGACGCCGTGGAGGCCGCGCACCAACACGGCATCATGCATCGGGATCTCAAGCCGGCCAACATCATCGTCGGAGCCGGCGGCCGGGTGAAGATCCTCGACTTCGGCCTCGCGAGGCACGTCCCTGTGGCGGCGTCGGGCTCGGTATCGACCACCGAGGCTTCATCGGCGGCATCCGCCGGCCTGGTCGGCACGGTCGGGTACATCTCACCGGAGCAGATCTCGGGCAAGCACATCGATCACCGTTGTGACCTGTTCAGTCTCGGTGCGGTGTTGTTCGAGCTGTTCACGGGCCAACGACCGTTCGTTGAACGCGACGGTCTCGCATACGCCCTCGCGGTCACGTCAAGGGACGCGCCATCGGCCGCCGACCTCAACCCGTCGGCTGGCGTCTCCGTGTCGCACGTCATCGCCCGCGCGTTGGCCCGGCGTCCCGACGATCGCTTTGCCTCGGCGGCTGAGATGGCCCGCTCGCTGCGCGCAGCCACCCGCGAGGTGGTTGATCTGCCGAGCACCACGGCCATGCCGGTGTCGCATCGGCCCAAGGTCATCCCGCGCCGGAAGGCCGGCGCCATGCTGGCGGGAGGCGTGTTGACGACGGCCCTGGCGGTTGCCTGGCTGGCGCGCGATCAATCGGCAACGCCCGTCCTGCCCACGCCACAGTCGGTGCTTGCCGTCGCGCCCGTGGTCACCGTTGGCGGCAACAGCCTCATGATTGCCGGCGCGGGCATTACCGCGTCACTCATGGCGAACCTCAGTGCAATCGCGGGGGTGACGGTCGTGCCCATCTCAGGGGTGACTCCGGGCGCCACCACGGAGGGCGTGGCCACCGATGTCCTGCGGCGGCTCGACGCCAGGTGGGTGCTGGAATCAGTCCTGCGCGAGGTGCCGGGCGGACTGTCCCTTCGGGCTTCGATCCGGTTGGCGGATTCGCCAACGCCGCTGTGGGAGTCAACAGCGGTCGGCGATGCGCTACGAATCGAAAGGCTGGTTCTCAACAGCCTGACCTCAGGCCTGGTTGAGGCCGGCCTGGTTGCGAGCCTGACCGACGATGAACGCCGGCGGATCGCCGCTGCGCCGACCACCGATAACGAGGCGTTTCTCGCCTATGCCACGGGGCGGACGATCCTGCCGCGCCTGGCGCCCTCGGCCCCACTCGAAGCAATTCCCCACTTCGAGCGCGCGATCGCTCGAGACGGTTCCTTCGCATTGGCCTACGCGGGGTTGTCGGACGCACATTGGGCAGCCTATCAGCGCAACAAGCAGCCGGAGCACGCCGACAAGGCGAGCGAAGCGGCACGACACGCGCTGGCCCTTGATCCAACGCAGCCCGCCGTTCAGTTGGCGCTCGCCATCATGAGCAGCCGCACGGGGCATCTTCAGGACGCGCTGACCGCCGTCGATCGCGCCATCGACCTACAGCCGGGCCACGACGAAGC
>JANMSC010000023.1:0-5528 GCA_031388885.1 Gemmatimonadales bacterium
CCAGCGCAGGTAAGTCCATGTGGCGACGGGGACTTGAACACTCTCGGGCCGCCCGTGCGCTCATGCGCGTTCCGTTCGCGCACAAGTCCGACTTCGGGGCGTAGCGTCGCCGTCGCGGCTGTCCCGCTTGGTTCTGCTGTCGGCTGCGCTGCTCGCTAGGCAGTTTCCAGCCACCCGACCCATCGACCGGGACGGAGAAGGGGTCCCCGGGAAGGCTGGGTGCTCGTTCGTGATTTGAGTGCTAGATGTCGTTGGCCAGCGAGTAGAACTTGAAACGCCCATTTCGCTCGATGATCGCGCCGAAGAGCCGTTCGCTGACTGTGTCGCCCGGGGCGCGGACACGGCGAACGAGGCAATCGGTCCAGAGCCTGTTTTCCGCTTGGAGTTTTGGATTCGACTCACAGCGGTAGCCGAGATATCCTAGCGGCTTTCCACCGTAGCGGTTGAGTGAGCGCCGGAATCCCTTCACGGACTTGTTCGATAGTTCGCCCCACACGATAGTGGGCGGCTGGTAGGAGGGTTGGTGAGCGCTGGGAGACGCCGGATACACCAGGTAGGCGAATTCTGGTCGATTGAGCGCGGTCCGAACGAGCGTGAGCGAATCATTCGCCTCGATCGCCTGCACCCATTTTCTCACGAGTGCGTCGCGCGAGTCGGCACCATTGGCAAGTTCGTTAGGCGGAGTCGCTACGTCTGCCAGAAAGCGTCGCAGCGCTTCCGCGGGCGGGAGTATCGAATCAACGATATACCCCGGCTGTGCACGATTCACGGAGTCCTGATGGGCGCGCGTTATCGAGTCGGCGAGCGAGGACGCGCTTGCATCCGATGCAGTGCTCTTCGGCGTGGCAGAGGAGCTGCAGGCCGAAAGCGAGGTGAGCAAAATGGTAGCGTGCACGGCGCGCAGGGATGCCGCACTTCGAGGGAATCGGACTGTAACAGACATGCTCGCAGTGTTGGGATGAGTGGTGCCGTGCCCGCCCGACACTCGGACGCTACCTCAAAGTCCATCGCGTGCGCGAGGGGGGAGTACCGAGCTTCGCAGCGTTTCGCGACTGACGCGACGAAGCAAACGGCCGACACTCGAATGAGCGTCGGCCGTTTGTTCACGCGAGAGAACTAGTTCCGCGCGTAGACCGTCCAGCCCTGCCACCACTTCGGGCCAGCGGGGTTTACGGCGCCACGATAGGCGGTACCTGTCACAACCGTTCCTGCGGCGGTCGCCAGCTTGCCTGTGAAGGTCGCCAGTCCGCCGACGCTTGCCCCCGAGGCAGCGGTAGGTGTGAAGTCAAGCGTCGCGGTGGTTGGAAGTACGCCGGTGGCCGGCAGCGCCGTAAAGAGCGACTGCGCCGTGGTGCCGGCGGCGGCCACGGTGAGCGCGTTGCCCGCGAGATCGAAGCTGTTCTGAATGTTCGATCCCGAAGCGGCCTGAAAGTTCGACCCGTTGTCTGCGAAGAGGAGATTCCGCAGCGCAAAGTCACTCGTTGCCAAGTCCGGTGTCGCAACACTACCGCCGCGCACATACGTGTCCGCATCGCGAACCGAGACTGCGGCGCGCACCCAGCGCGCGACGATGCCGTTTACGTAGTAGCCACCGGTGCCGCGGCGGAGCATCATCCCGACGCCGCCCGCCGACGCGGACGAGGCGAGGTCGCCCGTGCCGATGAGTGTGAAGTTGGCGACGAGGGGAATCGTGAAGGGAAGCTGGTTAAAGCCGCTGATGCAGCCGGCCCCAGCACACCCATCGTTCTCGATACCCTGTGGATCGGTGGAGGCCGATCCGGCGTTGGTGCGCGGCGGAATCTGCGTCGTTTGAAGCGCGATCAGGTTCTGCAAGCGGCCACGATATCCTTCGGACATGTCGAAGTGATCGTCACCGGACTCGTACGACACCAGGTTGCTGGCGTCCGCCGTACCGCCGAAGAACTCAAACGCGTCGTCGAGTCCCGCGAGCGACTGGAGGAACGACAGCTTGGTACCGCTGCCGAGCGCCGCTAGGGTAAAGGAGTTGAGCTCATTGTTGATAGACGGCGCGTTTCCCGCGAATTCAACGCGAACGTAGCGCAACTCGCCGCTATTGTCGGTGTCGGTGTTGCCACCGCTGTAAGTGACTTTGTAATTAGTCCCCGGAGTGGTGCCGCCAGACGTCGTGTTGGTACCTTCGATTTCGACTTCGACGCCGGTGCGGTTGATCGTCGCGTTGCCGACAAGTATAAGTCCGCCCCAGTCACCCGGTTGACGTTGGCCAGCCGAGCGCGCCGACGTGAAGACGATCGGTGCTGCCGCGGTTCCGATGGCGATGATCTTCGCGCCGCGCAAGATGAAGAGCGACGAACCTAACGTGGTTGCATCGATCTGGTCGCCCTTGATGGTCGTGCCGGGCTCGATGGTCAGAGTAGCGCCGTTCGCTACATGAACGAAAGCCTTGAGCACATACGTGTTCTCGGCCTTCCACGTGGTATTGACTGTGATGTCCGTCGTGACGTTGATCGTCTGATTGCCACCGAAATTAAAGGTGGTTGCGTTGGCTTCTCCCGAGGCGACGCTCCGGCGGGTTCCCTTCACCGAGGTGACGCGATATCGGTAGAGCGTGTTTACTTTGAGGCTTCCATCGTCGTACGTCACGGCACCGGGCGCCGCAGGCGCAGTGACCGTGGTGGCGATGGCAAAGGTTCCGGCGGCCCCTTCGGCGCGCTCGATTTCGTAACCAGTATCGCCCGCATTGCTGTTGAACGACACGCGGACGCTCGAGACGCTAAGCGGGGTGGCGCTGACACCTAACGGCGGAATGATGACAGGTTCGGCAGGATCATCGCTGCCGCAACCGGCCACGGTAACGGACAAAAAGAGGAGGCCGAGGAACAGCGTCCGGGAAAGACCTGGCATGTGCATGCCTCGCACGATAAGAGAGGAGTTGTGGGTGTGTAGAGAGAAAGAAGAGAGTGCTACGTCGCGGTCGTGTGTCATGTCTGTCACAGCCACGTCACAGCGCCGTCCACTCTGCACCAACAGCCGTCAGGGGCGAAACGTGAACCCCAGTTGGAACGTGCGGCCAACCGTCCACGATTCACGAGTCACCGTGCCCTGGACATTCTTGAAGGGCTCGTCGAGGAGATTGCGGGCGTCGAACCGCCCTGCCAACGCACCGATGACGGGGAATCGCAGCGAGACATCGAGTACGTTGCGCGCGAGTGACACGACATCGGGAAGGGGAAGGTCGCCCGCCGCGTCAATACGGTCACCCGTGCGGTTGAAAAGCACCGTGGCGCTGGCGCGCCCGCTGGCGTTGGAGTACGTGAGTCCGGTATTGAGTACGTACGGCGCCTGTCCCACCATTCGGCGCTTCTGGTTGGTCGCGGCAGACTGCGCGCTCCCGAGATCGATTTCCGACCGCATGAGCGTCACGTTTGTGAAGAACAGGAGCGGATCCCCGAATGCGCCGAGGAATCCGAGTCCCTTTCGGGCTTCGATCTCGACACCGTAATTCGTCGCCTTGTCGGCGTTCACGAACGCTACGAAACGGGAAGATCCACCGGCTGCGCGATACACGCGTTCGATCGGCCTGTCGAAACGCTTCGCGAAGACGCCGAGACTGAGCAATTCCCCACTCGATGGATACAGCTCCCAGCGCACATCGGCGTTCTGGATGCGCGTGCGCTGCAGGTTGGCGTTCCCTTCCAGGTCGTCCCCGTTAAGCACGTCTCGGCTCTTGATGGAAACAAGCTCTCGGTACTCGGGACGAGCAAGCGTCTGCGACGCTGAAAACCGGAGGTTCTGCCATTCGCTAAGCTTCACGTTAAGTGCAACCGATGGCAGAATGTCCTTCCAATCCTTCGTGGTAGTTACCGGCGCGCCCAACGTGGACTGGGCATGGACATCCAGCTTGTCCTGCTCGTAGCGGGCGCCGGTGATAAAGCGGAAGCGCTCGGAGAGCGCGATCTCCGTCATGAGGTAGCCGGCCGCCAGCCGATCGGCGGCGCTATATCCGCCACCCTGCGCCAAGGGGAAGATCTCGAAAATTCCGCTGCGGTTGCCTGTAAACGGGCCGCTGAAAAGTTGCTCCGGCGCCAGCTCGCGAATCGCGGTCGATGCGAGCGGTGCCGCAATCGCATACGCTTGCGAGTTCGCATCGCGATTGGTCGTTCGATACAGCCCCCCGACTTTCAGGTAGTGCTGTCGACCGAATGACGAGAAGTTCAGCTGGTAGTTCGCCCGACCTTCGCGCGAATTCTCCGCGAGCTTCGAGAAGGTGCGCACTGCACCCCCGTTGCCCGTGTTCAGCCAGCGCAACTTCTCCGGCCCGTTTGGCGTGTCCTGCTCGATAGCATAAATGAACTCGGAGCGGTCGGGCTCGTCGCGCGTCACGCCAGAGGAGGTCACGGCCCAATCCAGTCGATTGCCGCCAAATTGATGTTCGGCAGCAAGTTGATTCGAGCGAATGGATCGTTCGATGTACTGCATGCGGTCGATCTGCGCGCGAATACCTTCGTTCTCGAAACTCCCGCGCTCGCGGCGTGCATCGTTGTCCGCTGTTCTATTGTAGGTGTTATTCAGCAGTAGCCGCGTGCTGCCGCCGAGCAGCGTGCTGAAGTTTGCAAGCCCACCCCAAAGGACGCCCTGGCTACTCGTCGAACCCTCAAAGCGGTCGATCTCGTTGGTTGCGCCAGGCGTATTGCCACGGTCGGCGAGCGCGCGGACCTGATTGTTGCGCAGGTCCTGTGAGAGCGCATAGGTGCCGGACACCAGGAAGCCGATACGCTGTCCCAGCACACCCTGGTTCCCGCCTACCGAGATGTTGGTCGATGAGTTGGGCGCACCGGCTCGATCGGTCGGCGTCCAGGCATTGCGGAACTGCCCCACGAGATAGCTCTTGTCGGCCGGGGTCAGGCTAATCCCCTGAAAGTTCTTCAAGACTCCGAAAATGTACGGCAGGTTGCGCTCCGCTCCTGCCAAGGCAAATGCCTCGCCGCCCACATTGCGCGGCCGCAGCACGCTCTGCCCCGTCGCCCCACTGTTCGCCCCCATCGTCAGCGAATACGTGAACTGCGTCCGCGCCGGAAACTCCTTCGTCTTGATCTCGACCTGCGCGCCACTAAAGTCGCCTTGCTGGTCGGGCGTAAAGGTCTTGGAGGTCGTGATTGCCTCGATCAGTGTCGACGGAAACATGTCCAGCGGCACCACGCGTCGCTCGGGCTCGGGGCTCGGAACGCGCGTACCGTTGAGCTGCGTGGTGGTGTAGCGCTCGCCCAGCCCCCGGACGAATACATACTTGCCGCCCTGCACCGTCACGCCGCTCACGCGCTGCACGGCCTGCGCGGCGTCGGAGTCGGGGCTTTTGGCGATCTGCTCGGCGGTAATCGCGTTTACCACGCCGGTCGCGGTGCGCTGTGCATCCAGCGCTTCATTGACCGACCCGCGCTCCGCAGACGCGGTGACAACCTGCGCGGTGAGGGTAATGGTCGCCGCCTCGAGCGTCACGTTCTGTTCAAGCGTCTTCCCGGCGTCGAGCAGGAGTCCGGTAACGGTCTTGG
>JANMSC010000065.1:0-4040 GCA_031388885.1 Gemmatimonadales bacterium
GGTGCTGTTGAGGACGCTGACCATGTTGACCGCATTCACCGCCCCGCCATCCCCCGCCGAGGTGTTGCTATAGAACGTGCTGTTGATGATGCTGACACGGCCCGCATAGACCGCGCCGCCGCCACTCGGGCCGGCGAGGTTGTGGGCAAAGGTGCTGTGAACGATGGTGACGGGGCCGTTGGCCGCTACCCCGCCGCCCCAGCCGTTGCTGGTGAACCCGCCGTTGTTGTTGCGGAGGGTCGACGTGTAGATGGTCACCCCCGCCGAGGAACTGCTATTCCAGATGCCGCCGCCTCCGGATCCAGAGTAGTCGCCAAATCCCCCCGTGTTGCCGCTGACGATTACGTTCATCAGCGTCAGGGTGCCAGCGCTCCGGACGCCGCCCCCGTGCGAGTTGACGCCGGACGGATGGCCGTTTCTGATCGTCAGGTTGGAGATCGTCGCGGTGGCGCTGTTCCTGATCTCGAAGACGCGATCGAGTCCGTTGCCATCGATGATCGTGCTGGCCGCGCCGGCGCCGTCGATCGTGATGCCATTGAGTGCAACCAAATCGAGATCGCCCGACGCGGCCCAGTCTTCGTTCGCCCCCGCGATCGTCAGCGTGTACGTGGCGGCGGGGACGTGAACCGTCGTGCCGCCGAAGCTGTTGAGAAAGTTCGCCTCCTGGATGGCGGCGCGCAGCGTGCAGGCGACCGCGGCGGTGGCGCAGATGCCATCACCAGGACTGGCGTCGGGCGCGTCGGCGGTGCTGTTAACCGTGAAGCTCGGGGCAGCGTAACTGAGGCGTGCGCCGCTGGCGATCGTGAGTGCGAACGCCGCGCAGACCAGCGACACACGGAGCCTGCCGGCAGAATGGCTCATATGGCGTCCCTTCGAGACACCGCACGAAAGGATCGTCTGTGATCGTGCCGCTGGTGATCGTTGGACAACAGCAGCGCCAAACCGGCCGGGATCGATCTGCCGAATCGCATTCCATCGCCTCCGCAGGCTGCTCACGCAAGACAGCGCTCGGGCACGCCTGCGGAGCCGAGTCTGTTTCGTCGATCAGCGGAATCACCGAGTGCAGGCTATGAAGTCACGCTAGGTTGTCGCGCTTGCCCGACAGGACGCCATGACGGGTGTCACTCATGGCAGTGATCGTGTCGAGGCCTGATGCCCAACCAGAAAGCTCGCCCGCATTGCGCACGGTGGTCTGCGCCTGAAGCCGATATGACCCATGTTGGGCCTGCCAGGCCTGGGGTCGCCCGCCTCGCCAGGCGCCCCGACGAAGTGCGCGCGCGATGCCGGCGCGCCGAGAACTCGACCTACTGCCGAGGACCGAGAGCACGTCCTCCTTCGCGAACGCCGCGATCGGTTAGGATGTCAGCTACTCGCGGACAACAGAGGATCGAACCGATGAAAGCATCCATCATCGCGGTGGCGCTTGTCGCACTTGCCACGCTTTCCGTGGCTGCCGCGGAGGCGCCTCACCTTCAGATCGAGAAGCTCGATGCGATTGTGGTCAATCTGGCCGCGCAGAAGCTGATCAATTCAGGTCAGGAAAAGAGTCTCCGTACGAAGCTCGCTCACGCTGCCGGCGGACTCCAGGCCGGCGACAGTCGAACTACGACGCAGCGTCTGGACACGTTTGTTTCGGAAGTGCGCGCTCTCCAGAAAGCGAGGGTGCTCCCGGAAAAGGAAGCGCTGCGGCTCACCACTCTCGCTGAAGGAGTCGCCACTCAGATCGAAGAGATCACCACCACGCCAGTCTCGGTCGATCCCGCCGGCCTGCAACTCTGTCCGACCAAACCGTGTAAAGACAAAGCAAGGCTTTTCGTGAACGCAGGCACGACCGCGGGTAAGCCTGATGGCTCGGCGGAAAATCCTTTCCGCACGATCGGCGAATCGATGGACAAGGCTCGTTTTCTCGCTTTGTGCGCCATCGAGGTCGTCATCGCTCCCGGCAGATATCGCGAAACCGTGATCGTCGATCGCGATCTCATCCTGCGTGGAGCCGCGCCAGGTGTGGTCGTGGAAGGATCGATCCTCAATTTCGAAGGGCACCGGCTGGAGGTCCACGGTCTGACACTGCTCAACAGCCCCAGCCCGGGCGCGATCGTAGTCCCCTTCGCCTGCTCTTCCACGACCATTCGTGATGTCCTCATCGACGGCGCAACCGGATACGGCGTGCGGCAGGCACGCGGTGGCCTCGAGATGTTCAGGACGCAGGTGCGCGGAACGCGCGGCGAGACGAGCGAGTCGTCTTCGGGAGCCGGTATCCGGCTCAGCGGCGGCCTCCGGGGCGCGCTGCGTCTGGTCGAGATCGATGGCAATTCGGGCGGGGGACTGCTCATCGAAGGACTGAGCACGCGCGTCTATGCGGGGGGTCTCCTGGTCCGGCGAAATCACATCAATCCTGCTTTTCGCGAGGCGGTGATCGACACGTTGATGACGGAGGGGCGGACCGTTCCGGGTGTGGCAGGCATTGAGGTACGGCACGGCCTTCTGCTCCTCGAATTTTTCGGGATCGAGGAGAACCAGATGGCGGGTCTGCTGGTGCTCGATCACGCGAGAGTAGCCGCCCGTTACGGGGTGGTGAGCGCGAATGAGGTGCTGGATCTGGCGCGGGGCAGTTTCGGAGGGTTCGGAATCTACGCCACCGATGAGGACGCGAGGAATGGTGTGGTCGTGCCCGCCGATGAGCGAGCAGTCATCGACCTCACGTTCACATCGTCGCTCCGCAACGCGGTCGTCGGTTTCAGGCTGAGCGAAGTGTTCGCAACATGGCGCCGCATGAGAGTCGAACACAACGTCCTGGGGGTCGTGTTCGCGTTCCGGAACGGCGATCATCGGGAGCTGCCGTCATACACACATGCCTTCAATTGCCTCGACTTTCGAACGGTGCGTCACAATGACACGAACTCCAGCATTGAATGGGGCTACCCGTTGCCTCTTCCCTGCGGGCTCGAGTGCCCTCCGGTCCCGCCGTGCCGGGAGGTCGCGTTCGTGTGCGACTGGTGCCGGTGAGTCACCGAGCGTCAAGCCGCTGCTTTGTCAGTTCGACGCTAAACGGAAGTAAAGCGCCAGGACGTGCGCCTCATGGCCGCCGTATCGCGCGTCGAGCAGGAACACGCGGCGGGCGTCGATGTCGGGAGAGAGAACATCGAGCGGATACGGCGAGAGGCCGTTCGTGGCGTAGTCATCGAGCGAGTACGGCTCGTAGCGGTACCGTAAACCGACGCGCCAGTGAGGTGTCAGCTCGTAGTGCACGTCGGCGCGCACCTGCTGCAGGTCCGTGGTCACCCGCGGCCGGTCGCTCATCGACTGCCTGCCGGCCTCCCGCTCGTAGCCGAGATGGATCGAGAAGCGGCCGGCCGTCGTGTCGTATTCGACCACCGCCGAGTTCGAGACATCGTCGACATCGCGGCCCCGGCGCTCGTCAACCGACCCCGGGGTCAACAGCGTGTAACCGTAGCCGATGGAATGCAGGGCCAGCCGGGCGATGATCTCGGATGTGCTGAAGATTCTCAGACGCACATCGACGGCGCCGTCATACGCCTCGAACCGCTGCAGGCCTATTCGCGCCTGGTCATAGTCATCCGACAGCCCGCTCACCGCGGCGGTGACGCCGATCCGCTCCGATGGCGTCCATTGAAGGCGCACCCGTCCGTCGCTGTGAGTGCGATCGCCGGCGTCGAATCGCAGCAGCGCTGCCGGATCGACGGCCGCGTTGCCGTCGCGGCGCGCATGACGAACCGTGGCCGAGCCTGACAAGTCGCGGCTTCGAAAGTGAAGCGCCGCTGTGACCGCGTCCTGTTCCGTTCGCGCGCTCTGGCGCTGCTGGCGCGTCCAGATCTCGCGCTCATGGCTCACTCGGCCGCGCATCGCGCGCGGTGCCAGACCAGCTCCGTCTGCGCTACAAATAGCTTTGCAGGCACACGCCCACTTTCTCGTGTCGTGCGCGCGCACCGCGGAAGACTTCGAGCGTGTCATCGACGTACTGCGACTCTTCCATGTCAATCCACACGAGTGATCCGCACTCCTCGGCCCGACGCTCGAGA
>JANMSC010000056.1:0-2615 GCA_031388885.1 Gemmatimonadales bacterium
CGTGACCCAGGCGCCGACGCCGCTGGGCCTCCGTCGCCCCGGATTGTCACCGGTGCTCGAGAGCGTGGTGATGCGTTGCCTCGAGAAGCGGCCAGCTGATCGCTTCCAGACCGCCGACGAATTGGTGACGGCACTTGAACCGTTGACCACGCCGAGCGGCGGCACCACGCCACATGCGACGGTGCCGTATCAGGCGGCGGTGCATGCACCGCGATCGCAGCGCGGGCTGATGGTTGGGGCCGCTGTCGTCGTCCTGGCGGTGGCCGGATGGGGGGCGTCGCGCATGCTGGCGCCGAAGCCGCTCAACATCGAAGTCGGCAAGAGTCGGCAGATCACTCGCGATCCGATCCCGGAAGTTCACGTCGCGATCTCACCCGACGGCCGCGAAGTGGCCTACCAATCGGGGTGGTCCCGCGATGAGACCCACATCGAAGTGCGCGACATCGAGGGTGGACGGCCGCTTTCCCTCACCGGGGAATGGCAGGGGACACAAGCGTTTCCGCAGTGGATGCCCGAGGGGCGCTCCGTGGCATTCTTGAACCTGGTCACCACCCCGGAACACGCGGTTGGCCCCTGGAAGCTCCCTCGCCTGGGGGGAGAGGCGGTGCGGCCGGATTCGGCGGACCAACTGGCGCTCGGGCGCGGCCTCCGCATTGGCGCAGTCGGCAGCGACAGCGTCGAGTTCGTCACTGCAGGTGGCGAACGCTTCACGTACCCCACGCCTGGCGTGCTGCAGCAACAAGGGGTCATGGGCACCGTGCGCGTCCGCGAGGACGGCAGCGCCATCGCGTTCATGGTTGGAAACGGCGACTACGTGCTCCGTTGGACCAACATCGGCCCGAGCGCCATCTGGGTGATCGTCCCGGGCAGGCCACCGGTCAAGGTGACCGACGACATCTCGCTGAACGCCTTCCCGGCCTGGCTCCCCGACGGCACGCTGCTCTACGTCTCCAACAAGGATGGCGCCCGCGACATCTGGGCCGTCGCCCTCGATCGTGACGGGAACCCCCGCGAGGCGACGCGCAAGCGGCTCACCACCGGACTCGACGCCTACTCGATCTCGATCGCTGACGATGGCCGCACCCTCGCCTACGATCGGATGATCGTCCGGCAGAACATCTACGCCCTGCCGATCCCTGCCAGCGGCGGTGCCTCGGTGCGCGATGCGCGCCCGGTCACCACGGGCAACCAATTCATCGAGCGCTTCACCCTCTCCCGCGACGGCAAGTGGCTGGTCTTTGATTCCAACATCGAGGGCAATCAGGAGATCTTCATGATGCCGTCCGGCGGTGGAGAGGCCCGGCGGGTCACCCGCAGCAGCGGCGACAACTTCGCGCCAAGTCTTTCCGGCGACGGCTCGCAGATCACCTTTCACTCCACGCGGAATGGCAATCGGGACATCTACGTGATCAACAGTGACGGATCGGACGAGCAGCGACTCACCACCGACACCGAAGAATCCTACAATCCGGTCCTCTCACCGGACGGGCTCCGCATCGCCTATGGCAACGTGCGGGATCGCACGCTCCACCTGCTGGAGCGCACCTCGCGAAGCGCGGCATGGCAGGGACCAACTGGAGTGGCCGCCGTGAAGGGCTGGGGATTTCGCTGGTCGCCCGATGGCAGCCAACTGGTGTTCGACACGCGCGACCTCGGGGGAGGCATCGCGGTTCGCCCGCTCCGTGGGGCGCCACGCACCCTCGTCGAAGGGGCGGGGAATTGGCCGGAATGGTCCGCCGACGGTCGCTCGATCTACTACTACTCGCTCGGCGCCAATCGCGTCCCCGCACTGTACCGGGTGGCCAGCACGGGCGGCGCGCCGCAACTGGTGTTGCGCTTCGACGAACCACGGCTGGCCCCCAGCACCAACGGCTCGGCGGCGATCGGGAACGGGAAGATCTACTTCGCGGTGCGCGAGCTGGAGAGCGACATCTACGTGATGGATCTGGTGTGGAATTGAGCGGGAGCGATCGGCCAGCGCCTGAAGGCGCTGCTCGCCTCGCCACCGCCCTCGCCGACCGCTACCGCGTCGAGCGCGAACTCGGCGCGGGCGGCATGGCCACGGTGTATCTCGCCCAGGACATCAAGCATGGCCGCAAGGTGGCCATCAAGGTGCTCAAGCCCGAGCTTGCCGCGGTGCTCGGGGCGGACCGCTTCGTGGTGGAGATCCGGACCACCGCCGCGCTGCAGCACCCGCACATCCTGCCGCTGTTCGATTCAGGCAGCGCCGATGGCTTCCTCTACTACGTGATGCCATTCATCGACGGCGAGACGCTGCGCTCGAAGCTCGACTGCGAGACCCAGCTTGGCATCGATGAGTCGGTGCGCATCGCGAGCGATGTGGCGAGTGCCCTGCACTACGCGCACCAGCATGGCGTGATCCATCGCGACATCAAGCCCGAGAACATCCTGCTCCACGATGGCCGGCCCATGGTGGCCGACTTCGGCATTGCGCTCGCGGTGAGCGCCGCCGCCGGTGGAAGGATGACCGAGACCGGCCTCTCGCTCGGCACGCCGCACTACATGAGTCCCGAGCAGGCCACCGCCGAGAAGGAGATCACCGGCCGAAGTGACGTGTACTCACTCGGCAGCGTGCTGTACGAGATGCTCACCGG
>JANMSC010000061.1:0-8831 GCA_031388885.1 Gemmatimonadales bacterium
CGGTCGACGTCGCGAAAGAGAGCGCTTCAGGATACTTCGCAATCATCCGGCGGGCGACGTCGATCTGTTCGAGTTGCACCCGGGCAAATCCCGAGTCCTTGATCTCGCCGGGGACGTACACCGACCAGAATTGCACCCCGACCCCGCCCTGCTTCAGGCGGGCGATGTCGGTGTGGCCCCGCGTGCGCTGTCGCAGGTCGTAGCGGTCGACATCCATCCCGGCGACGACGCGAATCTTCCACGGCGCATCGTTGTGGCCATCAGCGATCGGCGTTTCGGCAATGAGCTTGCGCGCGTGCGCCAGCGCGGCGTCGCGGGAGATTGTCTGGGCATGCACCGGTGCGACGAGCACCACTGCGCCGAACGACAGGGCGAGCATGAAACGCATCGAATTCACCTTGGATGGCGGCGTGGGTGGATTTCGGGAAGCACCAGTCCTTCAACGGACTCGGTGGGGCGGACACCGATCAACGCAGCCAGCGTCGGACCGATGTCGATCGTGCGTGCAATACGTGGCGACTTGAGCGGCGGCACGCCGGGTGCGACGATGATCAACGGCACCCGCCGATCATCGACGTTGGTGGTGCCGTGCCCGGTTTCCCTGGGATCAGTTCCCCAGATGTACCCATCGAGCAACGAGGCGGCAACGAGCCATTCAACGCCGGGGTGGATCTGGCGCTTCCACCGCATCGCCTCGGCGTCGCGCGCGCGTGCCAGGGTGAGCGGCGTGAACACTCGCCGCACGCCGGGACGCGCTCGGAGTCGAGCGGCAACGGCTGACGCGAGCGAGTCGGTGTCAATACCCCGGGCGGCGAGTGCACCAACACGAGCGACCAGCAGTCCCGTGTACGCGGTCGCCTCGACCGCGATGCGCCATCGGTCCCGACCGAACGCGTTGAGCGCACCCACTTCATCGGACAGCGTGACGCGACCGCCGACACCCGCCTCCGGAAATTCCGTCACGCCGTGGTCTGAGGTCAGCGTGACGATCATTCGGTCGCGCGGGACCACCGCAGCAAGCGAATCGAAGAACTCACCGAGCCAGCGATCGACGTTCAGCAGATGATCGTGCACTTCACGCGAGCCCGGTCCATAACGGTGCCCGATGTTATCGGTGGCGGACAACGAGACTGCCAGCAGATCGGTGCCATTGCGCCGGCCTAATCCGTACGCCCTCGTTCCACGCCACGCTACATCGAGCGTGAGCGAGTCCATCACCGAGTGGTTTTCCAACTCAAGCGCCGCCGTCGTTCGGTCGGTCGAGAGCCGGTGCGGAAATGTGTTTGACACCCCGCCGAATTCGAACGGCCGATCGTCCCGTTCGGGATAGCTGCTCGTCGGGCGACCGGGCACCCACGCCTGGCCAGCGAGTCGCGCCGCGGGGTCGGACGCGTTCCACGTCTGCAGCCATGTCGGGAGCGAGTCGGCGTAGTAACGGCTCGTGGTGAAGCGGCCCTGCGAATACCAGAAGATGGGGACGCGCGCGCGCCCGACCGTGAGGATCGCGCCACGGTCCTTGCGCGACACCGAGAGCACCCGGGTGGCGGGGTCCGGCGCGAACATCCAGTCGACCAGCGTCGTGCCCCGGAAACGGCGCGGCGACGCCCCCATGGCCGTCGATCCAATCAGCGGTGCGGCGCGATCGGGGACGCCCAGATCATTCGTCAGGATCCCGGTACTCGCTGGCGACCTGCCGCTCAACATCGTCGAATGTCCGGGGGCCGTGCTGTTCATGGCATGATCCTGCTCGGCGCGCGGGTAGAACACGCCGTCGCGCAGGAGCCACGCAAGGCCGCCACGAAACTCCCCGCGCCAGCGCTCGAGGTAATCGGGACGAAGCTGGTCGATCACCAGGTGGACGATCAGTCGAGCCGGATCGGGGGCGACCTGCGGCGGAGAACTGGCGAACAACGAGGCCGCATGGAGGATCAGCACTGACAGGGCGGGGCTCCGGCTCTTGGGATTCCGGGAAGAAGGCATAGCTTTGTCACGATTGCCACCGGCAACCTCCAGGAGCCAGCCGATCGATGGAACGTAACACCCGGCAGCGTGGTGCAATTCGCCGTGCCCTTCAGCGGGCCGACCGACCGATGACCACGCAGGAAGTGCTGTATGAGGCCCGCGGCGAAGTGGGTGGCCTCGGCATTGCGACCGTCTATCGAAACATCCGCGCGTTGCTCGAGGAAGGGTGGCTCGTTCCAGTCGAGCTCCCCGGTGAAGTCGCACGGTACGAGCTGCACGGCAAGAGCCACCACCACCATTTCCATTGCGCCCGTTGCGACCGCGTGTTCGAGGTCCCGGGCTGTGTCGGGACGCTGCAGCACATCGTCCCGCGTGGCTTCACCCTCGAGGCTCACGAGGTCGTGCTGTACGGCACCTGCGCCGAGTGCGCGTCCGCGGCACACTGAGCCGATGACCGCGGGCGTCGGGACGCTGTTTCCGATCGTTCGTGGACTGATATCCGTCACCATCCTGGTGCTGATCGGCACGCTCGTCGCCCAGCGCATCGCGACGCGCAGCATTGGAGGTCGCGACACCGCCGTCGACGCGCACATTGAGGGATGGTTGTCGCGCCTGCCGGGGCTGCTTGCCTGGTTCCTGCTCACCCTCTCGCTCGGCCGCGGCACGCTCCAGGTGCTGTCGTTCACTGAGCCGGGTCAACCCATCGATCGCGAACTGGTCTCGGCGCTCCTCCTCGGAGGCGGGTGGGGCACGGCGTGGCTCATGCAAACGCTGGCGGCGCTGGTGCTCCTCGCCGGCTCCTGGTTGCTCCGTGCGCGCCGCCGTGAGGCCGGGTGGCTTGGCCTCACCTGTGTCGGCGTGATTGTCTGGGCGCAGAGCGGGTTGGGCCACGGGGTGGATGAGGTCTGGGCCGGCGCGCTGGGGCGGTTGGTCAGCGTACTTCACCAGAGCGGCGGTGGCCTTTGGCTCGGCACACTCGCGGTGCTGGCGGTGGTCGTGTTCCCGGTGTTGCGCATTGATGGACGCATCGCGCTGCTCGCGAGTGTCGTGCGCGATTTTTCGGTGCCGGCGCGAATCGGCGCCGCGCTGCTGGTTGGCTCGGGCATCGCGGCGACCTGGGTGTACGTCGGATCGCTCGGCGGACTCATCGGCACGACATATGGCCGACTGGTGCTGGCGAAAATCCTCCTGCTCGCAATCACTGCCGCGTTGGGATGGTGGAACTGGCGAGTTGTCACGCCAGCGCTCGCCGGAGCCGAGTCGATTGCGCCAGCGCGGCTGCGCCGCGCCGTGGTGCTTGAGCTGGCGATCGGGGTAGTGATCCTGGCGGTGACGGCGGTGCTGGCGGGAACCCCGATGCCGACCGATGAATGATCGATCGGCGATGGGTGCTGTCATCCCTTCTCCCTTCTCCCTTCTCCCTTCTCGCTTCTCCCTCCTCCCTTCTCCCGCGTCCTTATCTTGATCGAATGCCGACGTACATCTACCAGACGGTTTCAACGGACCCCGACGCCATGCCCCGCCGCTTCGAGTTGCGCCAATCCATCAGCGAGCCAGCGCTCGAGCGCGACCCTGATACGGGTGAGGCGGTCGAACGGGTGATCACCGGCGGACTCAATCCGCTGACGACCCCGACTGGCGGCGAGGAACCGACGCTCAGTGGCGGCTGTGGGCCGAGGTGCGGGTGTCACTAACCGGCGTCGGTCACGCTCTGCACGCCGCTGCACGCGCCCATCGAGCGCGCCTGACCGCTCTGCTCGCTCCCCACGGCATCCACCCGGGACAGGATCTGTTGCTGCTCGCGATCTGGGCCGAGCCGGGCCTGCGCCAGGCTGCCCTTGCGACGCGACTCGGTGTGGAGCCCGCAACGGTTACGCGCATGGCGCAACGCCTCGAAAAGAGCGGCCTGATCGAGCGTCGGGCGGATCGGCATGATGGCCGCGTGCTCCGCGTGCACCCGACGCCGCGGTCTCGTCTGATCGAACCGGCCGTGCGCCGGGCGTGGGACCAGCTCGACGAGATACTGGTTGGCGCATTAGGGAGTGACGCGGACCGGCTGAAGCGCCTTGCGCGTACTGCCATGGCCGCACTTGCCGCTGACGCGACGAGCAACGCCGTCTGATCACTCATGCGGGCGCAGGCCGTCCATCCACGCGGCGCACGTCGGTGTGCCGAGCGGAGAACGCACCGCGTTGCCGTCCCAACCAAACAATGCAGTGCATGCAGGTCCGCAGACCGCGCCCTGACACGCACCCATCCCGAGCCGGGTCCACAGCTTCGCCTGTCGTTGGGTCCATCCAGGTTGCAGCGCGCCCAAACGGACATCTTCGCAACGGCAGATGACGGTGTCGGGATCGGAGAGGGCGCGCAATTCGTCGCGCGGCGCGAACGTCGCTGCGAGCAACGCACCGAAACGCCGTCCTTCGTCGCGCGCGTGTTGCAGCGTGAGACTGGCGGCACCGGTCACATCCCCTGCAGCTGAACGACCCGCGATTTCGCCTTCGACGCACGCAGCAGCATCGCCCGCCACACCGGTGCATTCTCCGGCGGCCCAGACGGCTGGAACCGAGGTGGCTTGCTGTGAGTCGACTCGCACCGCACCGCTGTCAATGGCGCAGCCCAACAGTGCGGCAACGTCAGTGACCGGGATCATGCCCGCGGCCGCACCCAACCAGTCGCACTCGAGCACCCTCCTGTCACGACCATTCGACACCGTCACCGTTCGCACGCGATCGCCCCCATCGGCGCGGCTGATCCAGGTCCCGACGCGATAGGGCGTGCGAGCGAACGCCACACGATGTCGCAGCGCCTGCGCCAGCCGACCGGCATTGCGCAGCGCGTGCGATGCGAAGCGCATGATCCGGTCACGCGGAGCCTGTTCCGCCACGAGCAGCAATCGCGCACCCGCGTCGGCGACCGCGGCCGCGACGGCGAAAAGCAGCGGGCCGGTACCCGCGAGCACGACGCGCTGGCCGCGAACGTCGAGCCCGCCTTTCAACAGCGCCTGCAGCCCGCCCACTCCCGTGACTCCTGGCAGCGTCCACCCCGGGAACGGCAGGAAGCGTTCACGCGCTCCGGTGGCGACGACAACTGCGGCCGTCTCGAGATGATCGGCGCGTCCGCGGAAATCCACGACAAGATCATTCGGGGAGAGAGCATCGATCACCGTCGAACTGCCCACGAACCACACTCCCGCCGTTCGGGCCCGACCGAGCAGCGATCGCGCCTTCCGCGGCAGTGCGCCCTCATCACGATGCCGCCAGATCTGGCCGCCCGCACGGAAGGTCTGGTCAATCAGCAGCACGCGGCCGGCGCCCGATTCTGCCGCAGCCACCGCGGCGGCGAGTCCGGCCGGCCCCGCGCCGATCACGGTGACGTCGGCCAGCGGTCGACGTCGTCTCACGCGCCCGTGTCCACGTGCATTCCGTCGCGCACCATCACGAGGCAGGCCCGCCGCTCCGGGATCTCATCGATCGTCACCCGACATTCGAAGCAACTACCCATGCCACAAAGCGGAGCCCGCGGTGCCCCATGCCCGTCCCGACGGAACGCCGTGATGCCGTAACGCAGCAACGCCGCCGCCACGGTGACACCGGGCGGCGACCGACGCGGGACGCCATCGATCCAGACTTCGATGTTCGTCATAGGATCCCGAAGACGGGATGGCGGTTGGGGAACGCGCGATGCGGCAGAAATGCATCCGGACTCACCGCAGGGCGCCGTCCGAGGATGCCTGCAACGATGATATTTGCGGTCCCGGGCGCCATCGTGATGCCAAGTCCTTCGTGGCCCGTCGCGATCCACACTCCCGGCATTGCGGGCCACGGGCCGATGAGCGGCAGAGCGTCTGGCGTCGCGGGACGGAAGCCGACCCAGCTGCGCCAGGCACGCGTCGCTCCGATGCGGGGGACGAACCGCATCGCGCGGGCGAGCATGTCGCGGATGATCGAGTGATTGACTGATACATCAAAACCGGCCAGCTCGCGCGACGAGCCGATGAGCAGTTGGCCGGTACGACGCGGTTGCACATTGAACGCCACCGATGCACCATCGAGCGCGTGTGCGCTCCGCAGATAACCGAGTTCGACGAGCTGATGCCGGATCATGCCGGGATGGCGATCGGTGATCACGAGGTGGCCCTTGCGGGGAACGAGCGGAAGGTCGGGGACGAGCGTCTTCGATTCAACCCCTGCAGCGATCACGATCGCCGACGCCGTCAATCGTGTCCCATCGGCCAACAGCACCTGACTACTACCGACTGAGCGCACCGCCATGCCGCTGAGCAGCACCACCCCTGCCTCGGTCGCACGACACACCAGCGCGCGGGCGATGGCCGGCGGATAGCAGACCCCGTCACCTGGCACCAGCAGTGCGCCCGCGAGCCCGTGAGCCAGTGCCGGTTCAAGCAGCTCCAGCTGGCGCGAATCGATCACGTCGGCGGCGACGCCCGCCAACCGATATTCGTGCGCTCGGCGGCTGGCCACGCCGAGCTCGGTGTCGTTCGCCGCGAGCCAGAGGGTGCCGCAGCGATCGTGCTCGGCATCGTCGGGGAGCGACGCGAGCAGCTCGTTCCACCGACCGCGCGACCATGCGCAGAGATCCCGCTGTGCCGTTGTGTCGTCCATCACGACCAGGTGCCCCATCGCGGCGCCGGTGCTGCCACCACCGGCAAACGCGGCCTCGATCAGGGTCACTCGTGCACCCGCCGCCGCAAGCTCGACCGCACACAGGGCGCCAACCAGGCCTGCGCCCACGACGATGACATCGGGCGACGGCATCGGGATTACCGCAACCCGTCGCGGAACGGATCATCGCGATCGAACAGCAGCGAGGATCGTCCGGTGACGTACGCGTGGCCCTGGATATGGGGCACAATCGCGCCGTCGTGTTCCTCCAGCCATCCGGTGAAGGCCGAACCGACGATGCTCTCTTGCGTCCATCGCTGGCCGATCGCAAGCGTACCGCGCGCGTGCATCACGGCCATGTTCGCCGACGTACCGGTCCCGCACGGCGATCGATCGTACGACTCTCCCGGGCAGAGCACGAAGTTGCGCGCGTCGGCACCAGCAACTGTTGGCGGGCCGACGCACTCAACGTGATCGATCTCGGCACCGTCGACCCCGGTGATGCCCTCCGCCGCGAGGGCTGCACGGATCGCCATCGTGATGCGCAGCAGCTCACGCCGTCGAGACAGCTCGAGCGGGGTATCCGGGAGCTCGGTGAGGAAAAACCAGTTGCCGCCCCACGCGACATCGCCGCGAACGGACCCGACGCCTGGCACGTCCAGTTCGACGTCGGCGTGCAATCGGTACGCTGGCACATTGCGAACCGTCACGGCACCATCTCGCGCAAGCGTCGCGACAACGGCGCCGACCGGCGTGTCGAGCTGTGTGTCGCCGGGCGTCAGGCGCCCGAGGAACTCCAGCGTCCGAACCACACCGATCAGACCGTGGCCACACATCCCCAGATACGACACGTCGTTGAAGAACACGACCCCGGCGAGCGACCCAGCCCGTTCCGGCGGCACGAGCAACGCACCGACCATCGCATCGTGACCGCGCGGCTCGAGCACCACCGCACGCCGAAGGTGATCCTGCGTGCGGCGCATCGTGTCGCGTCGCTCGGCGACCGTCACGCCGGTCGGCTCGGGCCACCCCGCGATCACGACTCGTGTCGGCTCGCCCGCCGTGTGCGAATCGATCACCTCGATGGGCGCCCGCACGCTCATGCGGCCACAGTCTGACGCGCAGCGAGACATTCGCCGATCAGCGCCAGCGCCATCTCCCGTTCGGCACCCTCGAGCGGCATGCGCGGCATGCGTACTCGCTCGGCACCAAGACCCGCCTCCGCCTGCACAAGTTTGATGAGTTGAACGAATTTGGGCACGGTATCGAGGCGCAGCAGCGGCAGGAACCATTCGTAGAGCACGCGTGCTTCGGCATGACGACCTGATGTGGCATGCTCGAACAGCAGCACGGATTCGTCCGGGAGCGCGTTGACCAGTCCAGCAATCCAGCCGCGCGCTCCGGCCGCAACCCCCTCGACCACAGCGTCATCGAGCCCGACGAACACGGCGATTCGGTCGCCCAGGATCGCTCGCAGCGCGGTGATCCGCCTGACGTCGCCGCTCGACTCCTTCACCGCATGCAAGTTGGTGTGCTGCTCCGCCAGAATCCGGACGTGGTCGGGCAGGAAATCGGTGCCGTACGCAATCGGGTTGTTATACAGCAGACACGACAGGGGCGTTGCTGCGATCACGGCCGTGACATGCGCATGCGTTTCGCGCCAGTCACCACGATAGACATAGGATGGCAGGACCATGAGCCCACGACATCCGGCGCCGACCGCCGCGCGCGCCAGGGACACCGCCTCGTCGGTGGAAAGCGCCGCGATCCCCGCGATCACCGGCACCCGGTCGCCCACTGAGGTGACGCACGTTGCAAGGATCGCCACCTTTTCGTCGAAGGTGAGGGTTGCCCCTTCGCCGAGCGATCCGAGTGGGACGAGCCCGGTGCATCCCGAGGCAATCAATCGACGCGCATGGCCAGCAAGAAACGGGTGATCAACCGCATCGCCCGGCGTGAACGGCGTCGTGATGGCCGGCATGACGCCGCGCCACTCGTCTGGGGTCATGGCTGACATCGATGATCCTCTCACGGGTGAATCTGAATGGTGCGAGTTTCGGTGTAGAACTCGCGCGCGGCCCTGCCCTGCTCGCGGCCGCCGGCGCTGGAGCTCTTCATGCCGCCGAACGGGGCGTGAGGATCCACGCCCGTGGTATCGCCGTTGACGCGCACCAGGCCTGCCTCGATCGAGCGAACATACCGCATCGCCGCGCTCAGATCGCGAGTGAACAACGACGCTGACAG
>JANMSC010000096.1:0-1570 GCA_031388885.1 Gemmatimonadales bacterium
CTCGATTCGGCCCACGTCGAACGTCGTTTCGTGCTGGCCGATGCCAACGCCGGGCGCCTCTTCGCCGAGTCGGTACTCAAACGCGGCGCGTTGGGCGTGCTCGGGTACAGCTTGCCGGCGTACACCCAGCCAGAGAAGCACGTGCGCTCCATTCAGTTTGTCGGCATCCCATACGACACCACCACGCGCGGGTGGGCTATCGCGCTCTCGTTCGATGCTCGCCAACGATTGCGCACCGCGCTGGCCCGAGGACCGGTACGATTGCGTGTGCGCTCCGACGTGGTATGGACGCACAACGCCGTGGAGCAGACCGTGGTGGCCGAGGTGCGGGGCAGCCAGGCGCCTGAGCAGCGCTTTGTCTTTAGTGCGCATGTACAGGAGCCAGGGGCCAACGACAACGCCTCGGGAGTGGGCGCGCAGATGGAGATGGCCCGCGTCGCGGCCAACCTCCTGCAGCAGCGCACCATTGATCCCAAGCGCACCATCACCTTTCTCTGGGGCCTCGAGATTCGCTCCACCGATCGCTACATCACGCAGGACTCGGTGCGGGCCAGCGGCATTCTGTGGGGGCTCTCGCTTGACATGGTGGGCGAAGACACCAGAAAGACCGGCGGCACCTTCCTCATCGAAAAGATGCCCGACCCATCGGCCATCTGGACCAGAGGAGAGGACAAACACTCCGAGTGGGGCGGCTCGGCCCTCACCAAAGAGCAGATGACGCCGCACTACTTCAACGACCTCGTGCTCGGGCGCTGCCTCGAGGTTGCCGCGTCCAACGGATGGGTAGTGAAGACCAATCCCTTCGAAGGGGGAAGCGACCACACCCCCTTCCTGCGCGCGAAGAAACCCGGACTCCTCTTCTGGCACTTCACCGATCAATTCTACCACACCGATGGCGACCGGTTGGATATGGTCTCGGCCGATGAACTCAACAACGTGGGCGTGTCGGCATTGGTGAGCGCATTGCTCCTGACGAGCGCCGATGGGACCGCCGCGCGCGCCATTGTGGCCGAAGTCGAACGCGCCGCCATTGCACGACTAACCACCGAACGCGCCTTGAGTGTTGCCGCGATGGCCGAGGGCGGCGATGCGGCGAAAGAGCGCGACATTCTCGAGACGTGGGGTGCCTGGTACGACGGGGCGCTGGCCTCCACCGCGGACATCGAGGTGGGCGGAGCGTCGGTGGAGACGCGTTCGGCAATTGCCGATGCGCGAGCGCGCTTGCAGTCGCTCGTCAAGTCGTATCTCTCGGCGCCCTTGAACAGCAGCAGACCCTAATGATTCGATTGATATGCATCGACGTGGACGGCACCTTGATCGGCACGTCGCGCGAAGTACAGCCCGCCGTCTGGCGCGCGGCGGAGCGCGCGCGCGCTGCCGGCATTCGCATCGCGATCTGTTCGGGTCGCCCCGCCTTCGGCATTACGCGCGAGTACGCCGATCGATTGGACCCCGATGGCTGGCACAGCTCCCAGAACGGTGCCAGCGTGGTGCACTTCGCGTCGCGCCGTTCGCATTCCGCGAGCCTAACGAGTGAGACGGTCGCGTGGCTCATACGGCACGCCCGCAC
>JANMSC010000102.1:0-16023 GCA_031388885.1 Gemmatimonadales bacterium
ATGGCCTCGGCGAGCTTGTCGCCGATTTCCTTGTCGCCGTTGGCGCTGATCGCCCCGACCTGAGCGATCTCCTTGGGATCTTTGGTCGACTTCGCCATCTTCTTCAGCGCTTCGACGACGACCTCGACCGCCTTGTCGATGCCGCGCTTCAGTTCCATCGGGTTCGACCCGGCAGTGACGTTCTTGAGGCCTTCACGGAAGATCGCCTGCGCGAGCACGGTGGCCGTGGTGGTGCCATCACCGGCAAGGTCGCTCGTCTTGGTGGCGACTTCTTTCACCATCTGCGCGCCCATGTTTTCGACCGGATCCGCGAGCTCGACTTCCTTGGCGACGGTGACGCCGTCCTTGGTCACGGTCGGCGACCCAAACTTCTTGTCGATGACGACGTTGCGACCCTTCGGGCCGAGGGTCACCTTGACCGCCTCAGAGAGCGCATCAACGCCCCGCTTCAGCTTGGCGCGGGCTTCCACGTCGAATATCAGGTCTTTTGCAGCCATTGCTTCGTTCTCCCTTCAGTGAGTGTCGGTCAGCCGAGTTTCGCGAGGACGTCGGAGGCCTTGATGATCATGACCTCTTTGCCGTCGAGCGTGAACGGCGTACCGCTGTATTTGCCGTAGAGGACCTTGTCGCCCTTCACGAGGTCCATGGGAACGCGCACACCCTTCTCGACGCGACCCGGTCCGACCGCGATCACCTTGCCCTGGGTCGGCTTTTCCTTCGCGGTGTCGGGGATGTACAACCCGCCACGCATCGTCTCGCCTTCCTCGCTCGGTTCGATGACAACCCGATCCTCGAGCGGTGTGATTTTCAGTGACTTATCCGCCATCTCCTGCACCCTCCGTCCGACGTGATGGTTAAGTTGTTACACAACAACAGCTTGGCAGTCAACGCCTACGACTGCCAACTGGAGTCAAACCTAGTAGGATGTCGGGGAGTGTCAAGCGGACGACGAGAAGGGAGAAGCGAGAAGCGAGAAGGGAGAAGGGAGAAGGGAGAAGGGAGATGGGAGCAGCGAGAGGCGTCGTCCTACAGGTCGAATCTGATTTCGGTCCCTACGTAGCGGCTTTCGTTCTGGTAGAACTGGCGTTGGGTCGAAAGCCCGTCGTGGGCCACCAGACCCAGCGCGAGGCGATTGCCGCCCTGCGGCCCGAGTTCGACGGCGATGCGGAACGAGGTACTGAGACGCCATCGAGTCGCAGCCGCGGCCTCGGTGAAGATGCCGGCGACGAGCCGCGCGGGGGTGCGGCCGACATATCCGTCGCGGCCGCGGTAGTCCACCGCGACGGCGGCGAGTGTTCGTGCCAGCCCAAGCTGGTCCACCAGGACGCTCCCGAGCGCGATGCGCAACGTGGCCTGCCCCGCGGGAATACCGACCCATCCCATCAGGACTTCGCGGGTCCAGTCGAGGCGGCGGGTACCGAACCGATCGACGTACTCGTCTCCGAGATGACTCGATTCGTGGTAGATCTGCGCGGCGACACCGGCTCGACCAATCTGTCCGCTGACATCGAAGCCAACGGTCCAGTCGTTACTGATCAGCGAGCTCTTCGGGTCGGTGAGGGAAAATCGCGCTTGCGTGCCGACCCCGAAATCGACGGTCCAGGGCCGTTGTTCCCCGCCAAGGCGGAGCACGGGAAGATTCTCGGCGAGGACCACATCGGCCTCGGTGCCGGCACCGAACGACGACTCGCCCCGCGAGACCGCCACGATCCGCCCGACAAAGCCGCTCGCCCGCGGTGACGCGATCGGCAACTCGAACGCAGCCGTCCCCGGCGGGAGGAGACGCTGTGCTGGGAGGGGCGCAACGACAAGCGCGACGAGGAGTGCGCGGAGTGCGCGGGCGAGACGGCGTGCTGATGTGCGGGGCACGGGCGAAACATATCGTCGGTGGGGGGGCATTTGGCCGTTACTCCACCACCCGCCGGACACCGACCCATCGCTTCAACCACCAGCGGCCATCGGGGTCATCTTCGGCGAGGCGGCTGACACGCACCCCGCCTGAGGCGCTGTGGATGAACCGTCCCTCGCCGACATAGAGACCAATGTGCGTGATGTCGGCGCCGTGTTCGCTGAAGGTGAGGATGTCTCCCGGCAACAATGCATCGAGATCGCGACGGATCGCGACGCCGGCGTTGGCCTGGCTGGCGGAGGTCCGCGGCAAACGTACGCCGTGGCGCCCATACGCATACTGAATCAAGCCCGAGCAGTCGAATCCACCACGGCCGTCGCCAGTGCCACCCCAGACATACGGCTGGCCCATCTCCTCGAGGGCGGTGCTCACGACCTGGCCGAGGAGGCGTGCCTTCGTCTCGGGAATGCCGCCTGCACGGAGCCGGTCGGTTGTCGACCCGGGTATCCACAACCCCGCGCTTTCGGATTGTCCGGCGGTGACCGCGCGCCTTGGGCGATACCCGATTGCGACCCCGAACTCGAGACCATCGCGTCCTTCGACGGTGAGGTTGCGCCACCGCCCTTCCGCCATCAGTCGCATCGCGCCAAGCACGACGAGCGGCATTCGCATTCCAACCGAACCGCCGTACCAGATACCTTCCTGATCGCGAACCCCGATGCCGGCCGCCGCACCAACGAATACGGTTGGCAACCGGCGCGCGTCGGCGAAGAGCGTGAGGTCACCGCCGATGCCGTAGAGCTCGCCAGCTTCGGGACGTGCGCCAGGAAGTATTTGCAGTGCGATGTCGGCGCCGAGCGGACCAACCACGTCGCGCTGCACGGTGAGCCGCCAGCTCGACTCGTTGGGATCACCGGCGGTCACCCGTCCAGCGGTGAGGAACACGCCGCGTTGGGCGCCGAGCGGCGCAGCCACGGCAATGAGTGCCGTCAACAACAGCCACCGCGTCACGGTGGCCCAGCCGAGTCGGAGTGCTCTTCACCGGTGATGAGTTCTTCGACCGCCTCGGCGCGCGGAACGCCTTCGGGTGTGACCGCGAGTGCTTCCTGCAACTGGGGCGAGCCGCGCACCAATCGCAGCCAGAGCGCGAGACCGAGGATGGCACCCGTGAGGCCACCGGCCGCGGTCACCATCAAACCGCTTGTGGGGGAAACGGACGGGGCGACCATGGACGCAATGGTCGCCCCGATGACGGCTGCGATGGTCGCCGCGATCGGCGTGACGAGCCATCCGGCGATCCGGACGAGCAGTCGCGCCACACGGCGGGTCACGCTCACAATGTCAGCCGCGGCGGGCGGCGATCCCGCTCACAAGTGTCGTGAGAGCGAGGGCCGGGAGCATGGCGACCGCAAACGTGGGCACGTTCCAGTCGGCGCCCGGGAAGTGCACGATCGTTGCGAGCGATCCGATGACCGCGACGAACCCCGCGATCATGCTCGCCGCACCGGCAAGCGACGGTGATCGCTCCGCGCGGTTCGCGACGATCCACGCACCCATCCACGCCAGATACGCGCCGAGCATCCACCAGATGGGGTGATACCACCAGTTCGAGCCGCCGCCAACTTCGCGCCACCGGTTGGTGTACACCCCGAAAGGTTGCAATGCGGTCACGTCGATCAGCATGAACGTGAACGCCGCCCCAAGCCCGATCCCGGCTGCCGCACCGATACCATCGATCGTCCGCACGCGGAGCCAACGGGCCGGCAGGAAGATTGTTGCGACCGCACCGATGGCGACCACGGCACCGGTCAACGCGGCATCGGCGACGCCTTCGAGGCTACGATTCACGAGCGACACCACGAGCACGCAGACGGCCTGGACGGCACCCAGGATCAACGCGCTGCGCACAACGCGTGCGAGGTCAAGGCTTTCCGAAGCGGTGTCGAAACGGACTGCAGTCGCCATCAGGAGGTCTCCGATGCTAGTGAGCGTTGACGGCCAAAAACTAGCCCCGCCGCTGGCAGGGAGCCAAGGGTCGACGTCGCCGGGTCACACCACCCGTGCCTGGGCGCGCGATCGTTCACGTTGGCAGGCCGAGGTACTGGGCCGCGACCCGCAGGCCATGCAACGTGAGGTCCGGATCGACCACTTCGATGCTCGTGGTGAGTGGCGCGATCAATGCCGCAAGGCCACCGGTCGCAATCACGCTGGGACGTGCGTCCCCCGGCCATTCTGCACGAATCCGACGAATCATGCCGTCCACCGCGTCGGCCGTTCCGAACAGCACGCCTCCACGGAGATGCTCGTCGGTGCGCCGACCAATTGCCCGGGTTGGAGCGACCAGTTCGGTTGCGGTGAGTTTCGCGGCGCGTCGTACGAGTTGTTCGAGTGACGTACGAATTCCCGGCATGATTGAACCGCCGATAAAACGGCGGTCATGGGTGACGCAATCGAACGTGGTCGCGGTGCCAAAGTCGACGACGATGGTATCGCCGGGGTAGAGCTCGAGCGCAGCCAGCACGTTGGCGATCCGGTCAGCCCCCACCGCCAGCGGTTCGTCGACGTCAAGGACGATGTCCAGCGGGGCCTCTGGGCCAACCATGCCGACGTGCGGCGTCACCGCGAGTCGGACAGCCTGCACCAGCGCCTGCGTGACCGCGGGCGCGACTGAGGCAATACACGCGGCGCGCACTTCGGCCGGCGAATGGCCGGCGCGCACGAGAAACGCCTCAAGTGCGATCGCCCACTCATCCGGGGTGCGATCGGCGGTGGTGGTCAGCCGCCAGTGACCACGAACTTCGCGGCCGTGGATGAGGCCCACCGTGACTTCGGTGTTGCCGATGTCGAGTGCCAGTAACATGCCGGTCTCCGCTGAGTCAGGTCGCCGCGAGCACGAGTCCGCCAGTCACCGAGCGAACCGCGCCGTCGGCCACGCGAATCCGCAACGCGCCCGCCGGGGTGATGCCTTCAACAACTCCTTCGACCGGCTCCGTCGCACGCCGACCCCGGAGCACATCGCGTCGGACGAATGATTCAAGTTCTCGAGGCGTCAGTTCACCAGCGTCACGAGCAATCTCGGCAATCGCTGCTGCGACCGGCTCAGCCAGCGCCGTGGCGTCCGGCACCGCCGTGACGGCTGCCAGCGACGTCGCGCCGGCGCCCAGTGCAGCGTTCGTGTCGTTGCTCACGTTGACACCGACGCCGATGACAACCCACTGGCACCGCGAACCCGCCCATCGAGCCTCGGCCAGCACGCCCGCGACTTTGCGGCCGTCGAGGAGCAGGTCGTTCGGCCACTTGAGGCCGAGCGGTGGCAGTGTCGACAACTCGCGCTCCAGCGCATCGGCGAGGGCGAGTCCGACGCGCAGGGAGAGCGCCTCGAGCGCGTCTGTCCGGCCCGGTCGCGCTACCAGGGAGAGCCAGAGGCCGCCGGATTCGGCTGACCAGGCGCGGCCGCGAGTCCCGCGAGCGGCCGTCTGGCGAACCGCCACCACGGTGCTCCCGTGCGGCGCGCCCTCTGCCGCCAAGGTGTGGGCAGCGTCCATCGTGCTGGGCAACGTGTCGTGAAACATCAGCGGCACCCGCATCCGGTCAGAGCACCTTGAGACCAAACAGCGCGAACAGCACACACCCGAACGTGATCCGGTACCACGCGAACGCCACGAACGAATGTCGCTCGACGAAGTGCACGAAGCCTCGGATCACCAGGAGCGCCGAGATGAAGGCGACGGAGAGTCCGACGGCGAACATCGGGATGTCCACTGAGGTCAGCAAGTGACGGCTCTTGACCAGGTCAAGGCTGGCGGCACCTACGATCGTCGGAATCGCAAGCAGAAACGAAAATTCCGTGGCCGCAGGGCGCGACAGTCCGAATGCATAGCCACCGAGGATCGTCGCGGCAGCGCGTGACGTACCAGGGATCATCGCCAACACCTGGGCGAACCCGATGAACAGCGCCTGCCGGGTCGTGATGTCGCGCACCGCGGGGGCTGTGACCGTCGGCCGTCGCCATTCGAGAAGGAGCATCACCACGCCGCCGACAACGAGGGCAATCGCGACCACCACGGCACTGAACAGCACGGCCTTGATCCAGTCGTGCATGATCACGCCGATCACAGCCGCCGGCAGAAAGCCGAGCAGCAGGTTGATCGCGAGGCGCCGTTCCTCCGGCGCCGACACGCAACGCGTCACGAGTGCTCGCAACGTCACGCGGTAGTGCCAAACGACGGCGAGGATTGCCCCGAGCTGGATCACGATCTCGAAGGTGGCGGCGCGATCCCCGGTGAAGTCGAGCAGGTTGCCGACCACGATCAGATGACCGGTGGACGAGACGGGCAGGAACTCGGTGATGCCCTCGACCAACCCGAGCACGACAGCGACGAGCAAGGACGAGAGCAACATTGGCGAAGGGCCTCAGCGTCCGAGGACGAGGCGGTAGAATTCCTCGTACCGGGGCACGATCACATCGGTTGAAAACAACGTTGCTTTCGCGATGGCGGCCGCGCGCATGGCGGCGTGCGTCTCGGCGTCGCGGAGCAGGGCGATGGAACGGCGTGCCATCGCCTCAACCGATCCGGGCGGCTCAAGCATGCCGTCCACGCCGTCGGTGATCATCTCGGGAAGTCCTCCGACCCGCGCCGCCACCACCGGGACGCCACACGCCATCGCTTCGAGCGCCGCCAGGCCGAACGACTCGGTCTGCGACGGCAGCAGAAAGAGGTCGGATGCGGCGAGCAACGGCGCAATCGTGTCGAGCCTGCCGAGGAAGCGGACGTCATGCGCCACGCCGAGGTCGCGTGCCTCATTCTCGGCATCAAGCCGCTCCGGTCCATCGCCGATCATCATCAGCGTCGCCGGCATCACCTTGCGCAAGCGGGCGAAGATGCGGACCACGTCCTTCACCCGCTTGACTTCGCGGAAGTTGGACACGTGCGACACCAGCTTGTGCTCAGCGGGCGCCAGCGACTCGCGTGCGGCCGCCGCCCCGGGGTAGTACTCGGTCAGGTTGACGAAATTCGGGATCACTTCGAGCTCACTGCTGACGCACCCGAACGCCCGATACGTTTCCTCGCGGAGAAACTGCGACACCGCAGTCACACCGTCGGAGCGCTCGATGGAAAACTTCGTAATCGCGTAAAACGACGCCTCCTGCCCAACGAGTGTGATGTCGGTGCCGTGCAGCGTGGTGACCACCTTGATCGGGTGCTGGCTCGCCAGCATCTCGCGCGCGAGGTACGCGGTCGTGGCGTGGGGGATCGCGTAGTGGACGTGCAAGAGATCGAGTTTCTCCTGCAGCGCGACTTCATACTGGCGCGATGCAAGCGCCAACGTATATGGGTAGTGCTCGAAGAGCGGATACCTCCCGGTCGAGGTATCCACTTCGTGGAAATAGGTGCGCTCGGCGTATCCACGAAGCCTGAACGGCGACTGGTACGTGATGAAGTGAACTTCGTGGCCACGTCGCGCGAGGGCGAGTCCGAGTTCGGTCGCCACCGCCCCGGACCCGCCGTACGTCGGATAACACGTGATCCCAATCTTCATGCGCCGGTGTGCTCCCATGCGGTGGCAATCGTCGCCGCAACGTGCTCGGGTGATCGCGTGGCGTCGAGGGTGAGTACCTCAGCCCGCAGCTGGTGTCGGAACCACGTTTCCTGTCGTTTGGCATACTGGCGCGTTGCAATGGTGATCGCATCGACCAGCGATTCGCGCGGCAAGCGACCCTGCAGGACGGCGACCGCCTCGCGAACGCCGATGCCATCCATGCCGGGCCCGGTGGTCGGAGCCCCGTCCGCCATCGCGGCAGCCACTTCCTCGACCAACCCACGGCGCACCATTTCTTCGGTCCGGGTGCGAATGCGCTGGTGCAGCACAGCGCGAGGCACAGTGAGGCGGACCATCCACGGTGTCACCACGCCCTGCGACGCGGCCGCGCGTTGCCACCACGAAAGCGACCGACCGCTGAGCAGTGCCACTTCGATGGCCCTCGTGGCGCGGTGGCGACCGCCGGCGCCCGTGTAACCACGATCGAGCCGCGACGCCCAACGCACCAGCATCATGTGGTCCATCGACGCCGTCACGGCATCGAGTGACTCCCGTCGCGGCCGATCCAGCGACGGTTCGACAAAGAGTCCGTCCACGAGGGCCCGGACGTAGAGGCCGGTGCCCCCCACGACCAGCGGAATGTGTCCACCTGCGCGAACACGCGAGATTGCTTCGCCAGCCTCGAGCGCGTACCGCCCGGCGTTGTATCGCTCGCCCGGGCGGATCAAGTCGATCATGTGGTGCACGACACGTTGCTGTTCGCGTCGAGTGGGCTTCGCGGTGGCAATATCGAGTCCGCGATACACCTGCCGCGAATCAGCGGAAACGACCTCGACGTTGGGCCAGTGTTCAGCCAGGGCAAGCGCCACTGCGGTCTTCCCGACCGCCGTGGGTCCCACGATCACCGCGGTCCTATCGTCGCCCAAAGCGACGCTCCAGCTCCTGACGTGGCAACTGCACGATGGTCGAGCGGCCGTGCACATCGTGCGGCGGCAACTCGCATGCGAACAGACGCCAGAGCAACTCGCGCATCCCGCGATCGTCCAGTCGATCGCCGGCCTTCACGGCTGCTCGGCAGGCATAGGTGGCCGCGAAGCGTTCGAGCCGATTGGCCCAGCCACCAAATCGACCGCGCGCGAGATCGGCGATCATCTCGCGAAAGCATGCCGCCGCGTCGAACCGCGGGTGAGGATTCGGCACGGCGTGAATCGCCACGGTACGCCCTCCGAACGGCTCAATCTCGAACCCGATCTGATTCAACGCGTCGGCATGCGCCGTGACCACGTCGAGCTCTTCATCGGTGAGGTCGATGGTAAGTGGCAGCAACAGGCGCTGTGCCTCGAGGCCCCCGCCACCGAGCTGCCGCATGACGTCTTCGTAGAGCACGCGCTCGTGCGCCGAGTGCTGATCGACAATCACCAAGCCGTCGGGAGCCTCGTAGCAGATGTACGTGTCGGCAAGCTGCAACAGCGGCCCATGCCACGCCGCGACCGGAGCACCGGACGCACTCGACGGCGAGACGTCGCCGGAATCCAGCGGCGCGAAGAGATCCGCCGGCAGGTCACCGGTCTCGATCCATGGCGGGCGCGGCGCCGGTGCGCCGTGCGACACCGGCACCCCGGCGCAGCCGAGCTGCGCTGCGGCGTCGAGTCGTCCGAGGGCATCACGCATGGCTTCCTCAACGGCGCGCTCGACCCCGTACCGGTCGCGGAATCGCACTTCGAGCTTGGCCGGATGCACGTTGAGATCCACGTCCGCCGGATCGACGCCGACGTCGAGAAACAGCGATGGTCGATCACCGGGATGGATTGCCGAGCGATAGCCGGCCTCGGCCGCGCGTACGAGGAACGGGTCACGGAAGGGCCGCCCGTTGACGAAGAGCTGCACCCGCCGACCAGTCGGCTTGGCGTCGGCGGGGCGTTGACCGTAGCCCTCGACCCGGACACCACCGACAGCGTACGACACCGGTACCAGCGTTGCGGTGAGATCGCCGCCCCACACCGCGGCGAGGCGTTCGTCACGCGCCTGATCCGGCGGCACAGCAAGGCGTGGGCGACCATCGAGCATCAGCTCGAAGCCAACCTCGGGGTGGGAGAGTGCGAGGGTGGCCACGACATCCCAGACCGCGCGTGACTCGCTCGCTGACGACCGGAGAAACTTCCGACGCGCCGGCGTATTGAAGAAGATCGCCCGCACCGTCACGGTAGTGCCACAACGTCGGGTCGCGTCGCGCACCGAGTCGATGCGGCCGCCATTGACCGTGACCTCGCATGCGTCACCGTCGTCGGTCGCGGTAAGGAGGGTGAACCGGGACACTGACGCGATCGCCGGGAGGGCTTCACCGCGGAACCCGAACGTTGCGATGCCCACCAGATCCTGCGACGAGCGGATCTTGCTGGTCGCATGACGATCGAGCGCAAGGATGGCATCGTCGCGCGACATCCCACTGCCGTCGTCGGCCACCTCGATCAGCGTCTTGCCGCCGGTCTCGACGGTCACCCGGACGTGGCGTGGGTTGGCGTCGAGGGCATTCTCGACCAGCTCCTTCACCACGGATGCGGGACGCTCAACGACTTCCCCCGCCGCGATCTGGTTCGCCACGGCGTCGGGGAGGATGGCGATGCGTCGAAGGGTGCCGGTCGGCATCGGGGGAATCTAGCGGACGAGCGCCGCGAGCGGTGCGATCGTGCCGCTGGAAACCCATCCCCGTCGTCCGTCGTGCAGCCGGATCAACGCCCATTCCGGCGCGCTGCCATCGACGTCGGCGAGCGCCCAACCCGCGGCGTCACCCAGCACTGGCGCCGATGGGTGGGGCGAGACACGCAGCTGTGCCCCGGCACGGACGAGCGCTCGCGGCGCCGACTCGACGCGCCATCGCCACATCGCAGTCCCGCCGGCTGCCACGCACGCAATCGCACACGCGAACAGCAGCGGTCGATGGCGTCGCGCAAAGGCATACCAGGCCACAGCCCACATCAGCAGCGCGATCAGGATGCACTCGTCGCGACTCAACGGCACCCGGGGTGCGAGTGCGCGAACGTCTGGAGGAACACTTGTCGCGACGCGCCATGCATCGCGCGTCACCGCGTCGCGAGGCGCCAACGCGAGCGCCCGAAGCCACGCCGCCGCTGCGCCAACGTCGTCGCCGTCCATCCACAGGGCCGCCGCACGATTCCGCCACGCGGCATGACTCGCAGGATGCCAGGCCGCCACGTCGGCGAACAGTCGGGCCGCTCCAGCGAAATCACCCGCGCGATAGCGGTCGACCGCGTTGCTCGCCTGCCCACTGGCGTTTGCGGGAACGGCCAGCATCGCAAGCGTCATCGTGACGCGTCGCAAGGCAGCAAGAATTCGGGGAAGCCCTCCTGGCAGCGACGGCGAGTCGGCCGCAACACCCGGCCCGTACCGCCGACGTACGAGGGCGAACAGCCAGGCGCGCACCTGGTCGGCGTCGCCCCGACCAATCCCGCGTCGACGCAATGCGCCGGCGACCCGGTCCGGTCCAGCATCGACAGGCGTGCCAAGCAGCCGGCGCAATTCGATCTCGGGGTCTGGTGGCTGACGCGCTGCTGCCACCGGACGGCGTCGCCCGCTCCGCGCGGTCAGCAATGGTGGCAACGCACCCAGCACGAGCAACAGCGGCCACCAGTCACGCACGGCCTGCGAGGCGAGCGATGGGGAACCGACCGCGGTGATCGGCAGTCTTGCGCGCCCGTCGGTCGCACGAGAGGTCCGCAACACGGGAAGGCTCAGGGGCGACGCCGCGGCGACATTCACCTGCACCGCATCCGGATCGAAGTACGGATAGCGAACGCGTGGGAGCGTGACGACGCCCTCCGAGTCGGGAACAATCGTGTAACGGAAGCGCTTTTCGCCGCCGAGACGCCCCGCCGAATTGGTGCCGCGTTCATCGGTTCGCTCAGGGTACACTCGCAGTCCGGCGGGCCAGGCGATTGCCGGCGCGGGCCACAGGGTGATGTTTCCTGTTCCGGTGACAACGAGTTCCACCAGTGTTGGTGTGCCGCTGCGCGCTCCGTCGGCCGGCGCTCTCCAGGCGAGCTGCAAGCTACGTGCGGTCGGTCCGGAACCAGCGACGCGCGCCAGCGATGCTGGCACCGCGCGCACGACGAGCCTGACCGTACGGGACGACAACGTGCGCCGTTGCTCCGGCGCAAAGAAGGACACCGAAGCCGGCACGGCGTAGCTGAGGGTGGCGGGTGGTGCCTCGATTGTCCCCTCGCCGAGCGGGAAAATGGTCTGGTGCGCGACGAACAGGTCGTAGATCTGCCCACCCACGGCGCGGGTCGCTGCCAGCGATGGCGTGCTCTGGGATTGCACGCTCCAGAGTCCACTCAGCGACGGCGATCGAAGGGTTGGCGGTCGACGCAACCGGTCGCGCAGTTCACGCGGAAACCACGCGGCGGTCACCAACTCAACCTGTTCACCAAGCCAGGCGGTGTCGGTCGAAAAACGGGTCGCCACCGACACCTCGCCAGGCCGGGGCGTGGAAAAGCGGCCGAGCATCGCCCGCGCTCGCGGCGAAAGCACCCGCGCGGTGTCCTGTTGCACCGCCAACGTCAGTAACAGCGCAGCGATGATCACCAATCCGGTCCCGGCCGCGGTGCGCCGCGGCGTTGACGGCGCCACTGGGCTTGACGAGTCTCCCGCTCCGCCCGCTCCATGGCGCCGAGCACCTGCTCCGCTTCGGCCTCGCTCATGCCACCCTTCTTCGGGGCGGGAGGCGGGTCGTCATTGCCACGATCGCCGCCACCGCCACCGCCCGACGGCGGAGTGGGTGGCGGCGGCGGACGTAGTCGGCGCGCCAGTTCGTAGTTCCACTTCGCGTGACGGTCGGCTGGGTCGAGCAACAGCGCCGACTGCAAGGCGGCGGTCGCAGCGGTCAGCAGCGAATCACGTCGCGTCGTGTCGGCGCGCGCTTGCACGAGCATGGCCGTTCCCAGGTTGTACAACGCGCGACGCCGGAGCGTCGGATCGAGGGAGGTGGTGGCGCGCTGCAACGCGGGGATTGCCGTCGCGAAGTCGCCAGACGCCAACGCTGCCGTGCCGGCATTGAACCATGCGGTGTCGTTGCCAATCCGCAGTGCATCCCCCAGGAACGCCTTGCCCGCCCGAACCGTGTCGCCACGAGCCAGCCAGCGCGCACCCGCCGACGGTCGTTGTGCCGGCAACGCCGCCACGCCCGCCACCAACAGGAGCCCAGCGAGCGCCGCACTTCGGCGGCTCCATGCATGACCGAGGAGCAACACCGCCGCAGCGAGTGCGAAGATCCACGCCCGCGGGATGAAGTCGGCAGCCACGCGATCTGATGCGGGGGATCGCGTGAGTCGGTCGAGCACCCGACGCACCTCACCGGCCGGGTCAGCGACTGACGCCGTGACGATGATGCCTTCGGCCGGGCCCACCACCGCCTGCACGAGGTCGTCGCGTCGTTGCGAGAGCACCTCGTTGCCGAGCGGATCGGCGAGATATCCGCCCTCGCCGTCCGGAACACGGGCACCCTTCGGGTCACCAATCGGCACCACCACCAGGGTGATGCCATCCTTTCGAAGCGCGCGCCCTGCCTCAGCAAGCACGCTCTCGCCGTCGTGGCTCTCGCCATCAGTCAGTGCAACGATCGCGCGGTCGCCGCCTTGTGCCGCCCTGGTCAGGACGACGCGCGCCTGGTCAAGCGCCTCGCCCAACGCGGAGCCGCCTTCGCTCGCGATCTCGGGATCGAGGGCGTCGAGTTGCAGGGAGATGGCACTCTGATCCATCGTGAGTGGCGCGAGGACATACCCCTTCGCAGCGAACGCGATGAGCCCGAGTCGATCGCCCTCGAGGTCCTGCACCAACCGGCGTGCGATGCCGGTGGCACGGGTCAGGCGGTTAGGTGCCGCGTCTTCGGCGAGCATCGACCGGGAGACGTCGACCACAAATACCACATTGAGGGCCCGCGACTCGGTGACCCGGCCAGCCATGCCCCACCGTGGTCCAGCCAGACCAATCGCCGCGACCAGCGTGACCACACCAAGAATGGCTGGTGAGCGTCGACCGATCGATGCGGCCTCCCGGCCGAGCGCGTGCGACCACGCGGCAGCGGCACGCACTCGCCGGCGCCGTGCGAGGATCGCGAGCATCACCACCACCAGGGCGATACCGGGTGCCGCATAGAGCACGGACGAGCGTTCGACCGTCATGGTACCCGGACCACGAGCGTTGATGCCACCGCAAGCTCGAGGCACAAGCACAGGATCCCGCCGGCAAGCCAGGGCGACGTGCGCTCTTCATGCCGCGCATACCGCGTCACCTCAACCGCGGTGCGTTCGAGTCGATCGATCTGCTGAAAGATCCGCGCCAGCGCGTCACTATCGCGAGCGCGAAAGTAGCGGCCCCCGGTACGATCAGCGATCTCCTTGAGCAGCACCTCATCGATGCGGACGGGCAACACCTCGTAGCGGAATCCGTTGAGGCCAGTACCGGTGGGAACCCGCGCCTCGCCCTCACTGCCAACCCCGATCGAGTACACCTTGATGCCCAGTGCCTCGGCGGTCTGGCCAGCGGTGCGCGGATCGATGATGCCCCGATTGTTCTCACCATCCGACAGGAGCAAGATGACTTTTTCCTTGCCCGGCACCTTGCGCAGCCGTGCGACCGCGGTGGCGAGGCCGGAACCGATCGCTGTGCCATCCTCGAGCTGCCCAACCTCGAGCGCGGTGATCGCGCCTTCCACCGCCGCGTGATCGAGCGTGACAGGTACCTGGGTAAGCGCTTCACCGGCGAACACGACAAGCCCGATGCGATCGCTGGCGCGCGCGCGAACGAACGCGATCGCCTGACGTTTCGCGACTTCAAGGCGATTGGCCGGTGCAAAATCCTCCGCCAGCATCGAACTTGACACGTCAAGCGCAATGACGATGGCGATCCCCTCGGTGCGGACGAGGGCGCGGTCGCCGCGCCGATAAGGTCCGGCCGCGGCGATGATGAATGATGCCAGCGCGAGTGAGCGCAGGATCGGCGGGATCCGAAGGCGCCAGCGACCGCGCGCGGCCGCGGCAAACGGCGCAACATCACTCACGATGAGTGGCACGGGACGCAGGCGACCGCGCCGCCACCACCACCAGACGGGCAGGCCCAGGAGCAGCAGCAAGAGCCAGGGGCGCACAAACTGCATCACCGGTGCCCCGATTCGGCGAGCAGCGTCAGCCCTTCACGGCAGAGCGCGCCGAGTCCGGCACCCTCATCGGGCGCGAACCGCACCGCCGCAAGTCGCTCACGCCAGGCGGCCGCGGCCGGGACAGGCGTGAGCGCGTGTTCGAGATGATCGGCCACGATGCGCACTTCACCGGCGTCGAGCCACGCCACGAGCCGGATGGTGTCGGTCGGCGGTGCAGTGATCGGGGGCCGCGGTGGTGGCACCGGGCCTCGCCGTCGGCGTTGCCACTGCAATGCGATCACCAGCACGGCAGCGATCGGCAACAACACCATCAGCGGGAGGAACGACCGCTCGTTGCGCTCCACCCAGGGGCGCGCTGCGCGCGGCGCCACGGTCGCGATTGGCTGACCGTCGGGGAGCACCGACGCAATATCGAGCAGGATTCGGGCATCGGGTAACGTGTCGATTCGTCCGTCGACGCCAACGACGATCGCGCCGGGCAGTACCAGTTCGTTGCGGCCCGGCGCCCACACGGCCACCGTGTATGCAATCCGCACACTGTCGCCCTCGCGACTCACGGTGGCGGCACCCATCAGCGTGGCGATACTGGAATCGACCGGGGGGCGCGGCTGCACCACGCTCCCCGGAGCCACTGCGACGCGATGCACCACCGTAAACGTGTCGCCGACCGTGTGCCTGGCCTGTTGCACCATCAGCGGCGCCCTGTCGTGCGACCGAACGCATGACGCAGCGCGGTGAGATACTCGCCTTCGGTCGAAATGACGACTTCGCGCACCGCGGCACTCGCAAACATCGCGCTCCGGGCAGTACGTGCCGCCAGCACCGATGTCTGCACGCGTGTGCGCGCGGCGGCATCACCACTATCGAAGAGCACCGCGCCGCCCTGCTCAGCGCCCGACACCACCACCCACCCACCATCGGGGATCGTCGTCTCGCGCGCGTCCTGAAGTGCGATCGCCGTCACCTCGTGCCGCGCCGCGAGACCGCGCATCGCAACCTCCCAACCGTCGGCCAGAAAATCGGAAAGCACGATCACGAGCGACCGGCGCTTGAGCAGTGCGCCCGCCGCGCGGAGCGCCGACCCGAGATCGGTGCCGCCCCCCGTGGGCTCGATGTCGAGCAGCGTGCGCACGATGCCGAACGCATGTCGCTGGCCGCGCCCCGGAGGCACCACCGGACCAACGGTGTCGGCAAACACCAGCAGGCCAACCCGATCCTGCTGCTGCGCCGCCACCAGCGCGAGCAGCGTCGCGACCTCGATGGCCCGCGCCGACTTGGGTTCCGGATCGCCGACCGCGGTGGATCGCGACCGATCGAGCACCAGCAGCAGCGTGAGCTCGCGAGTTTCGGCGTACAGCTTGACGTAGGGGTGACCGGTGCGAGCGAGCAGGTTCCAATCGATGTGGCGGACGTCGTCACCCTCGGCGTACGGCCGGACGTCGGCAAACTCCATCCCGGT
>JANMSC010000132.1:0-24623 GCA_031388885.1 Gemmatimonadales bacterium
CTCGGCGCCAAGCTCGTCGCGGCGGCTGGTGTCGGATTGGTCGGGTACGGCCTGATGTTCTTCCACCGCAACTTCAACGGATTCATCGAGCTCGGTTTGACGCCCGAGATGATCGGTGGAACACCGGAGCAGATCCAGGCATTCAGCCCGCATCTGTACCATTACATCAGTCATTTGCAGGTGGCCGTGGCAGCATTCATCATCGCGCTCGGCGTCGCAGTGATCGGCCTGGCGTGGCGCGGCATTCGGACAGGACAGCGATGGGCTGTATGGACCGCGTTCGTCGCGCCGGTGATCGGCGTCGGCATCGCCCTCCCGCTGCACTACGTCTACGGATTTGCGACCATGGGGCATCTTGGGTTGATCTACGCGGATGCCGGCCTTCTTCTGGTTGGGACGGTGCTGGCCTTGAAAGCGACCGCTCGTGCGTGAGTGCGGAGCGCCGGCCGTAGATGAACCTGAACCAGCTGCTGAACTTTCGCGGCTGAACGTCCCGATCAACGGGACGCGCCGCGCGGTACCTTAGAATTCGACCGCAACTTCACCTGCACTGGAGGGCTTCATGCCACAGTACCTGATCGAGCGAAACATTCCCGGCGCCGGCAAGCTGTCGCCCGCCGACCTGAAGGCGATCTCGCAGAAATCGTGTGGCGTGCTCAATACGCTTGGCCCGCAGATCCAGTGGGTGCATAGCTACGTGACTGGCGATCAGATTCATTGCGTCTACCGCGCGCCCGACGAGGCCACGGTGCGGGAACATGCGCGCCAAGGAGGATTTCCGGCCGACCGGGTGTTGGAGATCAAGGCGATCATTGATCCATCGACGGCCGAGTAGCGCCTGAAGATCTGGATCGACGCCGACGCCGCGCCGCGAGACGTGAAGGACCTCGTCTTCCGGGCAGCGAAGCGCCTGAGCATTCCCGCTGTGCTGGTGGCCAACCAGCACCTGCGCCCTCCCGCTGGCAATGCAATGGTCACGTCGGTATGGGTCGATGGTGGCCCCGACGTGGCCGACCAGCACATCGTCGAGCACGCTGCACCCGGCGACCTGGTCGTCACGCAAGACATCCCACTGGCCGCACTGCTTGTGCCGAAGGGGGTTGCCGTCCTTGATCCGCGCGGCGACGAACACACAGCAGAAACCGTCGGCGAACGCCTCTCCATTCGCGATTTCATGGAACAGGCTCGAACAAACGGCATCGTGACCGGCGGCCCGCCGCCCTACGACGCGCGCGCCAAGCAGGCGTTCGCGGCGGCGCTGGATCGGACGCTGTCACGGTTGCGACGCGCCTCGCGATAACCATCACCTATCGCCCGCTGACCGCATCCGGTCTTCCACTGCTTCACGAGCGGTTGCGACGCCGCCACGTTACACCCCTGCAACCAGGCGCCCGAAGGGCATGATAGTTTTGGGGTAATGGCCACTAGCCGCTACTACGCCGACAGCCGCGCCCCCCGCTACACGATCCTCTTCGCCCTGCCACTGCTGCTCGGCTACGAGGCGCTCGCGCTCTTCATGGCCGACGCGCCCAGCGGCGGCGTGCGCAACGGCGCCGATGTCATCCTCAAGTCATTCTTCCTGACGCTCGCTGGCAGCCGCGGACTTCTCCTCTTCGAGGGTGTCTTGCTCATCACCGGCGCCTGGCTCGTCGCCCGCGACTGGAAGCAACACCCCGGCCCGCTGCGCCCCACGGTTTTCGCCGGTATGCTCGCCGAGTCGGCGGTGCTGGGCCTCGCGGTCGGACTGGTCGTCGGCCGGCTCACGACGATGCTGCTGCCGCAACTCGCGATCATGCAAGGTGTGGGCGCGCTCGATACGCCAACGCAACTGATGATTTCGCTTGGTGCCGGGATCTACGAGGAGTTGCTCTTTCGGGTGATCCTGGTGGGCTCGCTCGCGTGGTGCTTCACCCGCGGTATCGGCTGGTCGCCCCGCGCCGCCGGCATCGCCGCCGCGCTGCTGGGCGCGTTCATCTTCTCAGCGTTCCATTACGTCGGCGCGTACGGCGACCCACTGCGTCTCGACTCCTTCCTCTTCCGATTCATCGCCGGACTGGTCTTCAGCGCGCTCTACCTGACGCGTGGCTTCGGGATCACGGCGTGGACGCATGCATTGTACGATGTGTATGTGACGTTGGGGTGAGCGAGAGGCGAGAAGCGAGAAGCGAGGTCCATCATCGCTTCTTCGCGCGATACACCGAATCGAGCACATGCCGGAACACCGCCAACGGCTGCGCACCGACGATCATGGCGCCTTCGACGTAAAACGACGGGGTACTCGTTGCACCGGAGCGCAGCGCCCCCTCGGCGTCGGATCGGATCGCGAGGCGGGTGGCACCATGTTCGAGACAGGCGACCATCTGGGGGCGCTTCAATCCCAGCGAGTTGATCTGCGCCACGAAGAACGGACCCGGATTCTTGAGCGGCGCCCATTGCTCCTGGGTGTCATAGATCCGGTCGTGCGCGGGCCAGAACCGACCCTGTTTCGCCGCACACGCGGCGAACTCCGCCGCCGGGAGGGCGTTTGGATGCAGCGTCATGATCGGGAAGTTGATGAACACCCACCGTACCTTGCCGGTGGTGATGTACTCCTTCTCAAGCGTCGAAAAGGTTTCAAGCGCGAAACGTCGACAGAAAGGGCACTGGAAGTCGGACATCTCGTACACCGTGACCGGCGCCTTCAGCGAGCCTTTGGCGCGCGGCGCGATCAACGTATCCTGAGCCGCGGCGTGCGCCGGCAGGGCAGTCGCGAGCACGGCGAGTCCGATCAGGGTGCGGAACATGGGATCCTCGATGCGCGTTAGCTTTCGGTTGCCGAACCGGCCGCGCGGCCAGGCGGTGGTACGTGACAGCAACAACGGAGCGACAGCCACGGTGTTGAAAGTACTCGGTGCCGCGTTGGCACTCCAACTGATCGCGATGCCAGTAGCGGGCGCACAGGACTCGTCGGTCACGTCGCTCTTTCCGGCGCAACCGACTGGCATGGTCACCGATCAGGCCAACCTGATCGACGATGCGGTGCAGGCCAGCATCGAAGCGCGACTGACGCGGCTGCGTGCGACCACAGGCGCCGAAGTGGCAGTCGTGACGATTCCGACGCTCGGCCTGCGTGAACCGCAGGAAGTCGCACTCGAAATCGGCCGCGCGTGGGGCGTCGGTGCCAAGGCGCAGATCGGTGACGCACGCCGCAACGCGGGTCTCGTTCTCCTGCTCGTGCCTCGCACCGCCGAGCGTGCCGGCGAAGTACGATTCGAGGTGGGCGACGGCCTGCAGGGGATCATCACCGACGCGCAGTCGGGTCAGATTTCGGATGCGATGCTGCCGGCGCTGCGTGCTGGTGATTTTGGCGAGGCGACTGACATCGGTACCCGCCTCGTCGCTGACCGGATCGTACGCGACCTCGGCATTCAGGACTCGATGCTGACCGAGCCGCGCCCGGTGACCAACACGCGCGGAATCGGGAAGGGCTTCGTCTACCTGATCGTCCTGATGGTGTGGTTCATCGTCATGGCGAAGCGGCGTGGCGGACGAGGGGGCCGGGGCGGAGGGGGCCGCGGCGGCGGACTCGACATGCTCCTGCCGATTCTCCTCAGTAGTCTCGGGGGCGGTCGCGGTGGCTTCGGAGGGGGCGGGGGCGGCGGCGGCGGTTTTGGCGGATTCGGTGGTGGTGGTGGGTTCAGCGGCGGCGGCGGCGGGAGGAGTTTCTGATGGATCAGGCATCACTGGATGAATCGATCACAGGCCTCATGCGCGAACTCGATGGCGCGATCACCGGAGGGTTCTCGGCAGCAGTGTACGGATCGGTGGCGCGCGGCGACTGGATTCCGCACCGCTCCGACGTCAACCTGCTGGTCGTGCTCGACGACCCGTCACCCGCCGGGCTGCAGGTTCTCATGCCCGCGCTGGCTGCGTGGCACAAACGTGGCCTGACACCGCCGCTCTTCATCGGACGCGAGGAATGGCGCGCTGCGTCGGATGTCTTTCCCATCGAGATCACCGATATGCGCCTCGCGTACCGGGTGCTGCACGGCGCTGATCCGATCGAGGGGATGATCGTCGAGCCAGTTGACTTGCGTCGCGCTCTTGAGACGGAGCTTCGTGGCAAGCTGGTGCGACTGCGCCAGGCGTACGTCCGGTTTGGCGACACGACCCCGATGCTCGGTGGCTTCGCGACGTCGTCGGTGGTTTCACTGCTGGTACTCCTGCGCGCGATTGCGGTGCTGCTCGGTCGCGAGCCGGGTCGCGAGCCGCGCGAGACGGTCAGCGCGCTCGCGGCCGAACTCGGACCGGAAGGCGACTCGATCGTGGAGATCGCAGCGCATCGTCGCGACAAGGAATGGAAGTGCCCGCCGGGTGTGTTTGCACGTTACCTCGAAGTCGTGCGCCGGGCGGTTGATATCGTTGATACTCACCACCAACACGGAGCTCGCTGATGCGTCGTTTACTGCGTTCGCTCGTGCTCGCCCTCGGTATCACCGCGCTGGCGAGCGGTTGCGGCTACAACCGGCTGCAGGGGATGGACGAGCAGGTCAACAAGGCCGAAGGCCAGATCAAGGTGCAGCTGCAGCGCCGCGCCGACCTGATCCCCAATCTGGTCGAGACCGTCAAGGGTGTGGCCAGACAGGAATCCACGGTGTTCATCGCGGTGGCCGAAGCACGCTCGCGCCTGAGCGGTGCGGTGCAGTCGGGCAACCTGCAGCAGATGGGTGAAGCCAATGCCGCCCTCACCGCGCCGCTCGGCCGACTTCTCGCGATCGCCGAGGCATATCCTGACCTGAAGAGCAGCGTGAACTTCACGCAGCTGCAGGATCAGCTCGAGGGCACCGAGAACCGGATCGCCGTGGCGCGCAACGACTACAACACGTCGGTCGAGCAGTTCAATCGGGAGATCCGGCGATTCCCAACCAACCTGACGGCCAAGATGTTCGGGCTGGGCAAGGCGAGGGAGTATTTCGAGGCGACGACGCCGGGGGCGGAGGTAGCGCCGAAGGTGGGGTTCTGACGGCTAACGGCTGACAGCCCCACGCGGAAACAGATTCTCCGGCTTCATCACCTTCGCACCTCCCATCGTGGGCGCCATCGCCCGTGCCCACGTCGGCGCACCGTCCTGCCCGAGCGCGTCCCAGAGGATCTGCGACTTCTCGGGCATGAACGGCGAGGTCATCGCTGCGAGTCGCACGAGGCATCGCGCGAGCGCGCCGAGCGCGGCATCGAGTGCGACATCGTCGCCGGCCTTTGCCAGCGCCCAGGGTGCGTTGGTGGTGATGTAGCCGTTGGCATCGCTTACCAGGTTGGACACCAGCGTCAGGGCGCCCCGCAGGTCGGTCGCGTTCATGGCCGCCGCGAAAGACGCAGCGCGGTCGATGCCCGCCTGCTCGAGGGAGTCTGGCCGTTCCAGCGATGGCACCATGCCATCACGGTACTTGCTGGTCATGGCGAGCACGCGTGACGCGAGGTTGCCGATGCCGTTGGCTAGCTCGCTTTCGTACACCGCGTCGTACCGCTCGAACGAGAAATCGCCGTCGCCCGCGAAGCCGATCTCGCGCATCAGGAAATAGCGGAGCGCGTCCGGACCGTGACGCGAGATGGCCTCATCGAGCGCGATGGCGACACCTTCCGACTTGCTCACCTTTGCACCGCCCCATTGCACATAGCCGTGGGCCCACACCTTTCGGGGCAGCGGCAGGTCGGCGGCGAGGAGGATCGCGGGCCAGATGCAGCAATGGAAACGCGTGATGCCCTTGCCCACCACGTGAACGTCGGCCGGCCAGATGTCGTCCCAGCCGGCATCGGGAAATCCAGTGGCGGTGAGATAGTTCATCAGCGCCTCAAACCAGACGTACACGGTCTGGTCGGGGGTGCCGGGGAAGGGGATGCCCCAGGGCAGGCGGGAACGCGACACCGAGATGTCGATCAGCCCATCCTCAAGCACCCGCAACACTTCATTGCGACGGATGTCCGGCTCGACCTGTAGCGCACCGGAGGTGATCCGCTCGAGCACGGCATCCCGCCAACGCGACAACCGGAAGAACGTGTTACGCTCTTTCGTCGGGACGAGGTCGCGTGAGGGGTGTTCGATGCAGCGACCACCCTCGACCTGACTTTCCGACTTGAACTCTTCACAGCCGACACAGTAGAGCCCCTCGTACTCCCCCTCGTAGAAATCGTCGGGGTGCAGTGCACGAATCCGCTCGATCAGCGCGGTCACGCCGCGCACATGTCGGGGTTGGGTCGTGCGCATCCAGTCGTCGTGCGAACAGTGCAGGGCACGCCAGGTCTGCTCGAAGCGGGCGCTAATCCGGTCGACCCAGATGGCAGGGGTCGTGCCTTCCTCGTCGGCGGCCTGCACCACCTTCTGGGCGTGCTCGTCCATGCCCATGACGAAGTGGACCGGTGCGCCTTGCTGGCGATGCCACCGCGCGATCACGTCCGCGCCGACCTTCTCGAGGGCGTGGCCGAGGTGCGGGTCGCCGTTGGAGTAATCGATGGCGGTGGTGATGTAGAACGGCCTGGTCACGACTCGGTCCGGGTGGCCCCGTCTTCAGCGCGGGCAATCTCATCGCGCAGGTCAAGCAACGGAATGGTTCGCGGGCCGTGCTCATCGCTGCGCAGCGAGACGCGCTCCCGGAAGATGTCGACCGCCACCACGCGTTCGGCGCCGACGAGGGTGCGGATCGTCTTCCCTTCCTTCGGGAAGCGCTTTCGCGCGGTCAGGTAGAACTCGTGCTCGTACTTCAGGCAGCAGAGGAGACGACCACACCCGCCCGAGATCTGTGCCGGATTGAGCGAGAGGTGCTGGTCCTTGGCGAGCGCGAGGTTGACGGGGCCGGGCTGGGTGAGCCAGGTGCTGCAGCAAAATTCGCGGCCGCACCGACCAACGCCACCCAACCGCGCCGCTTCGTCGCGCGCGCCGATCTGGCGCAACTCGATCCGGGCGCGCAACAGTCCGGCGAGCTCACGCACCAGGACGCGGAAGTCCACGCGCCGGTCGGCGGTAAAGTAGATCGTGATGCGGGTGTGATCCCACTGCCACTCAGCGTCGGAAATGCGCATCGGCAGGTCGTGGTGGGCGACGCGCTCCATCACTTGTCGGCGCACCGTATCTTCGCCGCGCCGGAGCGCCTCGTGCTGGGCGACTTCGGCCTGCGACGCGCGGCGTGCGACGGTATTGCGGGGCGCGGGGGCCGTCGGGGCCGCAGCCGCACCGGTCGCGGCGAGTGCGCCGGCGTCGGCGTCGGGCGATGGCTCGCTGGTCGAGCACGACGTGCACCCGCCGCACTTGGCCAGTGCGGCGTCGCCGACGGCGTTCACTCGTCCGAAGTCGAGCCCACGTTCCACCTGCACCAGCACCGGTTCATCGAGCTTGAGCGGTGCGTCCTCGCCGGCCCAGTCGTAGAACCCGCGTCGATTTCCCTTGAAGCGTACTTCGACGGTTTGCATCACGCCTCGGCGTACGCGCCCATCGCCGCGTACTTCTCGTAGCGGCGCTTGACCAGCCGTTCGGGGCGCACCTTCCGGAGTTCCGTGACATGGCGGATCAAGACGGCGCGGAGTGACTCGCCCGCGGTCTCGGGGTCGAAGTGCGCTCCTCCGATCGGCTCGGGAATGACTTCGTCCACGAGGCCGAGTTCGGTGAGGTCGTTGGCGGTGAGCTTGAGCGCGCTGGCGGCGCGTTCGCGCTGAGACGAGTCCTTCCACAAGATTGCGGCGCACCCTTCGGGCGTGATCACCGAGTACACCGAGTTCTCGAACATCAGGATGCGGTCGGACACGCCGAGGGCAAGTGCGCCGCCGGAGCCACCCTCGCCGATTACGACCGACACGATGGGCGTCGCGAGCACCGACATCTCGAGGATGTTGCGTGCGAGGGCTTCCGATTGGCCGCGCTCCTCTGCGCCGAGTCCAGGGTACGCACCCTGCGTGTCGATCAGCGTGATCACCGGGGTGTGAAACCGTTCGGCCAGGTGCATCAGGCGCAGCGCCTTGCGATAGCCCTCGGGATGGGGCATTCCGAAGTTGCGTTTGATGTTCTCGCGGGTGTCGCGTCCCTTCTGGTGGCCGATCACCATGACTGATTGCCCCGCGAGGCGCGCCCATCCGCCAACAATGGCGGGGTCGTCGCGAAAGAGGCGGTCGCCGTGCAATTCGATAAAGTCGGTGAAAATCGAGGAGAGGTAGTCGAGCGTGTAGGGGCGGCGTGGGTGCCGGGCGACCATGACCCGCTGCATCGGGGTGAGGCCGCGATAGATCTCGGCGCGCTTGTCGCCGAGCTTGGCCTCCAGCGTAGTGAGCTCGCCGTCGACGTCGATGCCCCGTTCCTCGCCGACGCGCTTCAGCTCGTCGATCTGCCGCTCCATCTCAGCCAGCGGCTTCTCGAAATCCAGCACGTACGTGATGGCCATTCCGGTCACCCCGCTCGAATAAAGGAGACGGCGTCCACGCCGAAGAGTTCGCGCAACGCGCGCACCGTCTCCTCGATGGGTTCGACCCGCAGTCGGCGCGACCGCAACCTGACCGCGGTCCCGTTGCCGTCGGACCAATCAATATAGAGCGGCGCCGGGCCGGGGTGGGCAGCGCAGACTTGCGCCGCCGACCGGATTGCGTCGGCGGGAGGGGCTGCCGGGGAGGCCCACCGGATCGCGACACCCAGCAGTCCAGCGGCCTCAAGCTCAGCCAACGGGCGCGCCCCCTCGACCACGAATGGGGCCATGTCCTCGCCCCGATCGCGTACCGAGTACCCGCCGGTGAGGAGCATTGGCGCGTCCACCCGGATCACCTGGTTGAGCTTGGCCCACGCATCGGGGAAGACGATCGACTCGGACGTACCGTGAAAGTCTTCGAGCGTCACCCGGGCGTACTCCTTGCCGGTCTTTTTCGATGTCTGTCGCTTGACCGCCGTGATCACCGCCGCGATCGCCACCGGATGTTCACTCCACTCACCCAGCGTGGCCGTGGTGCGGGTCCCGAAGATCTCGACCAGTGGTCGATAGCGTTCCAGCGGGTGGCCCGAGATGAAGAACCCGAGAATTTCCTTCTCGCGCGCGAGTCGGTCGCCCTCGGTCCAGTGGTCCACCTCCGGGAGCTGCTGCGGCTGGGGGTCCGCAGCCACCGCCTCACCGAAGAGGGAGCCCTGACCCGCTTCGATCTCCTGCTGCAACAGTTGCGCTTCTCCCAGTGCCTGGTCGAGCGCCGCCACGAGTTGCGCGCGATGACCACCGAGTGAATCGCAACCGCCCGCGGCAATGAGCGACTCGATCACGCGCTTGTTGCAGAGGCGCGTGTCCACCCGAAGGACGAAGTCGAACAGCGACGCGAATGGCCCATCCTGGCGTGCGGCGATGATCGAGTCGATCGCGCCCGAACCCACGTTGCGCGCTGCCCCCAGGCCGAACCGCATCCGCCGCTCGCCGACGACGGTGAATTTGAAGCCGGACTCATGCACGTCGGGCGGCAATACCTCGAGCCCGAGTTCTCGTGCCTCGTTGATGTACTGCACGACCTTGTCGGTCGAGCCGATTTCACTCGACAGCAACGCCGCCATGAACTCCGCGGGGTGGTGGGCCTTGAGCCACGCGGTCTGATACGCCAGCACCGAGTACGCGACAGAGTGCGACTTGTTGAAGCCGTACCGACCAAACGTCTCGATCTGGCCCGCCAGCTCGTCGAGGAGCTTTTTCGGGTGCCCGAGCTCAGCACCGCGCGCGACGAACTTGGCGAGTTCCTTGCGAACCAGGTCGGCATCCTTCTTCCCGACGGCCTTGCGCAATACATCTGCTTCCGCGAGCGAGAACCCGGCGATGATGTTGGCGATCCGCATCAGCTGTTCCTGATACGTGATCACGCCATAGGTCGGGGCAAGCAGTGCCTCGAGGGACGGGTGGGGATAGGTCACCACTTCGTGCCCAAGCTTGCGCTTGATGAACACGGTGTGCATGCCCTTGTCGAGCGGACCCGGACGAAGCAGCGCGTTGGCGGCGACGAGGTCGTCGAACCGGTCGCACTTCATGGCGCGCAGGGTGTCGGTGGCGAGGGCAGACTCGAACTGGAACACGCCCGCCGTGCGGCCCCTGCGAAGCAGCGCATACACCGCCGGGTCGTCGAACGGCAACGCGTCGATGTCGATCGCGATACCGGTGCGATCGCGGATCATGGCCACCGCATCGTGGATCACGGTGAGCGTCTTCAGGCCGAGAATATCCATCTTGAGCATGCCAACTTTTTCGAGCGCCACCATGTCGTACTGACAAATGATTGCGTCCTCGCCACCGGTCGACGCGCCCGAACCCCTGGTCGGCATCGTGCACACCGGGACGAAGTCGGATAGTGGTCCCGGCGCGATGACGACACCGGCAGCGTGCACCGATGCGTGCCGCGAGAGCCCCTCGATGCGTTCGGCGAAGCTGAATACGCGGCGGTACGTGTCATTGCCGTGCACCGCGGCGCGAAGTTCGTCGATCCGCGCCACCGCCTCGGGCACCGTCATCGGGAACGCCGGCCCCGACGGAATCAACTTGGTCAGCTTGTCGGCTTCACCGGGCGGCACCTTGAGCACGCGCGCCACGTCCTTGACGGCGGCGCGCGCTTTCAGGGTGCCAAAGGTGATGATCTGTCCGACCGAATCGCGGCCGTAGCGCTCACGCACATACTCGATCACTTCGCCCCGGCGCTCGAAGCAGAAGTCCACGTCGATGTCAGGCATCGACACCCGTTCGGGATTGAGGAACCGCTCGAAAAGGAGGTCGAACTTGAGCGGACAGACGTTGGTGATACCGAGCACATACGCGACGATCGATCCGGCGGCCGATCCGCGGCCTGGTCCGACCGGAATGCCGCGGTCGCGTGCCGCTGCGATGAAGTCGGCGACGATCAGGAAGTATCCGGCATATCCGGCCTGATCGATGTCACCGAGTTCATAGGTGAGCCGATCCACCACCGGCTGGGGCAATGGCGTGCCGTAGCGCCGTACTGCCCCATCCTGCGCGAGGTCGCGCAACAGCGCCCCATCCGTGGCGTACTCAGCCGGCCGCGGAAACTGCGGCAGGTAGTACCGCTTCTCGAAGTCAAACTCGCAGGTATTGGCGACCGTCTGCGTGAGCTCGAGCGCATCGTGGTATTCAGGAAAGAGCTGCCGCATCTCGGCTTCGCTCTTGACGTACGACTCGCTCCCGGTGAAGCGAAATCGCTTGGGATCGTCGAGGTCAGCGCCGGTGCCGATGGCGAGCAGAACGTCGTGGGCTTCGGCGTCCTCGCGACGCAGGTAGTGGGCGTCGTTGGTGGCCACCACACCCAGGCCCAGGTCGCGGCCGAGCTCAATCATTCCCTTGGTGACGATGGCTTCCTCAGGAATCCCGTGGTCCTGAATTTCGAGGAAGAATCGATCCTTGCCGAACACCGTGGCAAACCACGCTGCAGATTCGCGCGCCTTGTCATAACGGCTCTGTCGGAGCCACAGCGCGACCTCGCCCGAGAGACACGCAGCGAGGCACACGATCCCCTCGCTGTGTCGCTCGAGTACCTCGCGGTCGATGCGCGGTCGACGGTAGAATCCCTCGACGAAGCCGATCGATGAGAGCTTGATCAGGTTCTGGTACCCGACCCGATTGCTGGCCAGCAGGACGAGATGGGAATACTGCGCCGGGGCCCACGCCGGCTTGGCCTGCACGGAGCGAGGCCCGAAGGCGAGGTACGCCTCGAATCCAAGAATTGGCCGGATCCCCTGGCGTCTGGCTTCTTCGTAGAAGTGCCACGCGGCGTGCAGGTTGCCGTGGTCGGTCACGGCGAGGGAATCCATCCCCAACCCCTTGACGTACTTCACCAGCTCGGGGATGCGATTCGCCCCGTCGAGGAGCGAGTACTCGCTGTGCGTGTGCAGGTGGACGAAGGCCATCGCTCAGCCGCTGAACACGCGTTGGAACGCGAGCGCGTGGGGTGATCGGATGAGCCTGCGCCGACCGCAGTCGGCAATGTTTCCGGGGCGGGGCGAGGTGAGCTGGAGGCACACGGGCGGTGTCACAGGAGAATCGTACCGCGGCCGTGTCGGATTGTCAAAAGTCGTTGTCCCGCTTAGGCTTAGGTTGGTCCATCATTCCCCCGGGGAGCCGTCGATGGTGTTGCCTGTAACCGGTCGCGGTGCCCTCGCCGGTGCCTGCGTGGCGGCATTGATGGCGTGTGGTGGCGGCGGCACCGGTCCGGACCCGGATCCCGGCGCGGCACTCTGTACCACGCCAACGCCCGTCACCCTCGAGGTCGGCCAGCACCGGGTCTTCGACGCTGCCCGCGAGTCAAATTGTGCCAGCCTCCCCGGCGGGAGCGCGGAACGCGAATATCTCGTCGTTGCCGTATCTGGCGCCGGTATCGAAACCCCGGCCGGCACCAGTGCGCCATTTGTGCTGCTGGGGCGCCCCGCCTCGGCGAGTACGAGCGCGGCCGGCGCTCCGTTGGTCCGCCGGTCTGACCTGCCGGGCACGTCGGCGTTCAGCCGCCAGACGCCAGCCGAGTTTCACCAGCGGTTACGGCTGGCCGAACAGGCCTGGGCACGCGACCCGAGCGTGCGCCTCGGATTGTCGCGGGGTGCGCCGTTGGCCGCGCAGGGCATTCCGGTTTTCGGCGGCAAGGATTCGTTCTCCGTGTGCCGCCAGATTCAGTGCACCGGATTTGTTCGGGTCGGCGCGACGGTGCGATTCGTTGGGCGGCACGGTGCCATCTACGTGGACGATGACCTCCCGGCGGGCGCCGAGGCACTGACGCAAACCGACTACGACGACCTGGGCCGACGCTTCGACGATTATCTCTACCCGGCAGACACGACAGCGTTCGGCCGCGAGTCCGACATCAACCTCGATGAACGCGTCGCGATCCTGATCACCGACGCGGTGAACGATCTCACGCCGAACTGCGCTGATGGACGAATCGTTGGCTACTTCTACGGCGCGGACCTGCTGCCCGGGGTCCCCGGCAGCAATCGTCGCGAGGTGTTCTACGCCTTTGCGCCGAAGCCCGCGACGTCAGGCTGTAGCAGCGTGACGCGGGCACGGGCGCTCACATCGTTGCCGCCCGTGCTGATCCACGAGCTGCAACACATGATCTCGTTCAACCAGCACGTCCTGGTGCGTGGCGCCGTCGACGAAGACGTATGGCTCAATGAGGCGCTGTCGCACTTCGCCGAAGAGCTCGGCCATCGGACCATGCCGGATGCCGAATGCCCCGGTTCGGTGAGCTGCTTCTCGCAGTTTGCGTCGGGCAATCTGGGCAACGCGTACGACTATCTCGACGATCCCGAGGCAACGCACCTCGTCACGCCCGCGCGCGCCGGCGGTCCATTGGCGGAACGCGGCGCGGGATGGCTCTTCGTGCGCTGGGCGCTCGACCACTTCGCCGCCGACACGCTGCTCGGTACGACCATGACGCGGTCGCTGGTGCAGACGACGCGACACGGCGCCGCGAACATTGCAGCGGTCACGGGGACCGACTTCCCACGTCTCGTGGCGGAGTGGGCACTTGCCAACTATCTCGAAAACCTGCCTGGGTTCCCGCAGGACGGTCGGTTGCGCTATCGCAGCTGGAACTTCCGCGCCACGTTTGCGGCAAACTCACCGGCGGTGTTTCCCAAGCCGTATCCGCTGACCCCCGACAGTACCGCCTCGAATTACACGCGCAGCGGCACGCTGCGCGCGGGAAGCGGACGTCACCTGCGGTTCACGGTCGGGGCCGGCGCGCCAGCGATCACGGTGCGCCTGGCGGCGTCAACGGCCGGCAATCGGTTGGCCGAGAGCATCGAGAGCCGGATTGCGGTGGTGCGGATCAAGTGATCCCCCGCGTGACGTGACCCGCATCACATGACACGAACCCGGACGCGCCTGACGATGGGATTGCTGATCGCTGCCGCGGCGCTGCTCCTCGGATACGGAACCGCCTACGTCGCGTCGGAAGACGTGCGCTACATCTCGCGTGCCGGAATCGAAGAGGCCAGGATCCTCGCCCGACGAGTGCCGATCGCCAAACTTGCCGCCGACCCGGCTATTCCCGACTCGCTTCGGACCGCGGTGCAGCTGGTGACCGATGCTCGGGCCTACGCCGTTCGGATGGGCCTGAAGGCGAATGACACCTACACGACCTACAGCCAGGTCGAGCGCGACACGCTGCTGCTCGTGCTCACCACCTCGCCGCGGACCTGTCTCTGCCCGGTGACGTGGAGTTTCCCGGTGGTGGGCCGCGTGCCGTACAAGGGCTTCTTCGACTTCACCAAGGCACGGCAGGCCGCAGCGGCGTACGACGCCAAGGGATACGACGTGTACCTTCGCCCGTCGGCCGCGTTCTCGACGCTCGGGTGGTTCAACGATCCGTTGCTCTCGACCGCCCTCTCGCGCGACCCCGTCGAGCTCGCGGCACTGGTCTTTCATGAGATCGCACACAACACGATCTGGGTGAAGGGGGCCACCGACTTCAACGAGAGCTTTGCCCAATGGGTCGGCTACCGGATGGCGCAGCGATTCTTTCTCGAACGCGGTGATTCCGTGGCCGCACTGCTGGCTGCCGATCGATGGCACGACGAGCGCCAGCTCGGCAACTATTACGAACTGTTGATGGGCAAGCTCGATTCGCTGTACGCCCTCAAGCTCCCGGCAGTGGACAACACGATCGGTCGCGTCCGGATCGCGCAATGGAGTGAGGACACGCTCGCCAGCGCGTTGGGTCAGCATCTCCGCACGATCGATCCTGCACGCCTCGGCCGACGACCGATCAACAACGCTGCGCTGCTCGGCGTCCGTCTCTATCGCACCAATCTCGAGCTCTTCGCCGCGTGGGATGCCAAGTACGATGGCGACCTTGCCGTGGCGTTGTACGCGCTGGAGGGCTTGCTCGACGAGGCCGAAGGCCCGCAGGCATTTCAGCGCATGCGAGTCATGCTCGGTGAGCCCCTGTCGTCTGGACCAGGCGACACGACACGAGTTCCCACGAATTCCGGAGTGCCTGATGGACCATGACTTCGTTCGCCGCGAGCAGCCACGGCTTCTCGCCGAGCTCACCGAATTCCTGTCGATCCCCTCGATCAGCGCGCTGCCGGCCCATGCCGCGGATTGCCGCCGAGCGGCCCAATGGCTCGTCGATGAACTGTTCCGTCTTGGCTGTCCGACCGTCCAACTCATCGAAGGTGAAGGCCATCCGGTGGTCTGGGGTGCGAGCCCCCACGTCGCCGACGCGCCGACGCTGCTGATCTACGGGCACTATGACGTCCAGCCGGTCGATCCGCTCGATGAATGGCATTCACCCCCGTTCACGGCATCCATTCGCGACGGCAGCGTGTTTGCGCGCGGTGCCATCGACGACAAAGGACAGGTGTATTGCCTCCTCAAGGCGTACGAGGCGACGCGCGACCAGGCTGGCAATCCGCCGATCAACATCCGGTTTCTGTTCGAGGGCGAGGAAGAAAGCGGTGGCCAGGTGATCTTCGATCTGTTGGCGGCGGAGCCGGAGCGGGTCGATGTCGATGCGGTCCTGGTTGCTGACATGTCGTACTATGCCCCGGGCTGGCCCGCCGTGTACACCGCCCTGCGCGGGATGTGTTACGCCGAATTGCAAGTGCGTACGCTGCAGCGCGACCTGCATTCGGGCACATATGGCGGGGTTGCGCCGAACGCGATCGAAACGCTGATCCGCATGCTGACCGACCTCAAGTCGCGCGGTGGCAAGATCCGCGTGCCCAAGCTGTATAAGCGCGTGGAGACCCCGAGCAGATCGGAACGCAAGGGATGGGAGTCATTGCCGTTCGATGAAGGTGCATTCCTCGAGCACGAGGTGACCGGCAAGGCGCTCACTGGGCTCGACGAGTACACCGTCTTTGAACGGACGTGGGCGCTACCGACATTCGAGATTCACGGCATCAAGGGTGGGTTCGTCGGCGAAGGCGCAAAAACCGTCATTCCGGCGATGGCAACGGCAAAGATCTCGATGCGACTTGTGCCCGGTCTGTCGCTCGATTTCGTGAAGACCCAGCTCGAACGCGCGGTCGCGAAAGTTGCGCCGACGTACGCCGACTGGGAGCTTCGCTTCCTGCACGGTGGAGACCCGGTACAGGTCGAGGTGTCACATCCCGTGTTCGGGGTGCTCGACCGAGCGTTTGAGGAAGTCGTCGGCCGGCCGACCGTGGCGGTGCGCGCTGGCGGGTCGATTCCAATCGTTCCCGAGCTGGGCCGGGGTGGCGCACCCGTGCTGCTCACCGGCATCGGCCTGCCCGATGATGGATTGCACTCACCGAACGAAAAACTTGACCTGCAGCAGTTGTGGGATGGGATCCAGGTGTTCGGACGGTTCTTCGAGTTGATGGGGAGCCAGAGCGAGGCGTAGGGCGCGGGACGTTAGATAAACATCACGACAAACGGGTGCGACGCATGCGTCGCACCTGTCAGGCCTCGTCCGGTCGGGGCGGGCGGCCCTGCCCGGCATACTGTCGTTCGATCCGGGCGTGAAGGTCATCAGCCCCGATCAACCCCTTCACCGACGCGATGATTCCCGCGACGACGTCCTCCGCCCAGTACTCGTCGAGGCGGTCGGGCTCAGTCACGTTGAGCCGACAACGCTGGAGGTAGTCAATTGCCGTCTGGACCCATTCCGACTGCGCTGCCGCAACCAGCGACCACGACCCAGTGGCGCGCAATTCCATCTCGGCGAGGGCCTCGAGCTCAGGCTTGAGCTCCGTCGATACCGGACCCGTACGCAGGCGGTCAGCCACCAGCATCAGGACCGCACGCCGTTCCGACTCCAGCGGCTCCGGAAGTGGCGCGAGATAGTGTCGCTGGTCGGCGACCATCTCGGCGAGCCGAATGCACACCGCACGAATCGCGGGCGTGAGTTCGGCGGGCGCTTCCGCTGACCACGAGGCAGCCGCGCGGAAGATCGCGGCAATCCGTTCATCGGCAATTGTTGTAATGCGATCAAGGTCTGGTGCGTCGGCCATACGGAGAAGGGTCGCCCTTCCCGGGCGCTAAGGCAAGGGTTTTGCCACAACACGCGGGTGGAGGCCGAATGATGCCGCGAACGCATCGACCACATGTCGTCGTACCTCGGCATCGAGTGCATGCGGCGCGGCCAGCCCGAGTTCGCAGGCGACAGAGGTCATCGTCACTCCGGTAAGCCCGCACGGTACGACCAGGCGGAACCAGTCGAGGTCGGCGTCAACGTTGAGCGCGAAGCCATGCAGCGTCACCCATTGCTTCACGTGGATGCCGATCGACGCGATCTTGCGGTCATCCACCCAGACGCCGGTCTTTTCCGCGATCCGCCCAGCGGCGATGCCGAGCGCAGCGAGCGCATCGATCAGGGATTGCTCAAGGGTGCGCAGGTACCAGTGCAGGTCAGCGCAATGCTGGGTCAGATCGATGATCGGGTACCCGACGAGCTGCCCGGGACCGTGCCAGGTCACGTCGCCGCCGCGCTCGATCTCGATCACGTCGGCGCCACGCGAGCGCAGCAGGTCAGGAGCAATCGGGAGCGATGACGCCCGGGTGCCTCGGCCGAGCGTGAACACCGGATCGTGTTCGACCAGCAGGAGCGCATCGTGTGGCAGGGAACCATCAAGTCGCGCCAGACGCATCGTGCGCTGGAGCTCGAGCACCGCCTGGTACGATCGCCGGCCGAGGTCATGGACCTCGAGCAGGCGCGTCGTCATGCTGATGCCCGTGCCCTTCGGCTGAAGTACCAGACCCCACCGGCGCCGATCGCGGCAAGTCCGAGCAGACCGACGAGTCCCGTTGTTTCGCGGAGGATCGTCGTCAGAATCGCGGCTGCCACGAAGCCGCCGAATGCCGCGACCACTGACAGGCCGAATCGACGAAACGCCTGGTGCACCGGTGACATCAGGACCCACGCCGTGCCTGCCGACACCGCGAGCGCGAGCACCACACCGAACACGATGATGTTCACCTGCGCATCATCGGGCGACACGTCCGTGAGCGACGTCACGGCCCGGCTCTCGGTGAGCGTGCCGGTGATGAACGTTGCTCCCGACAGGATCGTCAGTGCCCCCGCCGCGCCCGCCGCGATCGCGTTTGCTGCGAGCCCGACCTGATCGGTCGTTGGCGCGTCGTCGCCAAACGGGTTCGGGGAGGCCGGCGGCGGATGACTCAAATGTGCACCGCCCGCCCGAGCGAATCGAGCGCCGCCTCCGCAATGGCCTCCGACAGGGTCGGGTGCGCGTGAATCGCGAGGTCGACTTCCTCGACGGTGTACTCGTTGGTCCGTGCCAGGATCAGCTCATGGATCATCTCCGAGGCATGACCGCCAACGATATGTGCGCCGAGAATCTCACCGTATCGCTTGTCGCGAATGATCTTGACGAAGCCGTCGGTCTCATTGGTTGCGCGGGCCCGACCGTTGGCCGAGAACGGGAATCGGCCGACCTGATAATCGTAGCCCCGCTCCTTGACCTGTTCCTCGGTCAATCCCACGCTGGCGACTTCGGGATGGCAATACGTCACGCTCGGCACGTTGGTGTAGTCGATCGCCTTCGGATGATGCCCGGCAATGACTTCGGCCACGTGCATGCCCTCGCGCGTTCCCTTGTGCGCGAGCATCGGTGCGCCAGCCACATCGCCGATCGCGTAGATCCCCGGCACGCTGGTCTGGAGCGTCGCGGTGTCAATCTGGATGAAGCCACGGTCGGTGAGCTTGACACCGACCTTCTCGAGACCGATCGCCTCGGTGTTGACCGCACGGCCTGCCGCCATCAACACCTTCTCAGCGGCAATCGTCTGGGTCTTGCCACCGACCTCGAGGTGCAGGGTCACGCCGTTGTCCTTCACGTCGGCCTTGAGCACCGTCACGCCAGCGAGCACCTTGATGCCGCGCTTCGTGAACGCTTTCGCAATGACGTCGGATGATTCGGCATCCTCGACCGGGAGCACTCGCGGCATCGCCTCGATCAGCGTGACCTCGGTACCGAACGCATTGAAGATGTCGGCAAATTCAGAACCAACGGCACCCGCGCCCACCACGGCGAGGGTCTTCGGCGCGGCCTCGAGAAAGAGCGCCTCATCGGACGTGATCACGGACGTGCCATTGACCGTCAGCCCCACCGGCGGAATGCCCTTGGTGCGGGAGCCGGTCGCGATCACGATGCCTCTCGTGGCGGTATAGGTGTCGCTGCCGACGGCAATGGTGTTCTTCGACGTGAGTATGCCGGTGCCCTTGATGACGGTCACCTTGTTCTTCTTCATCAGGAATTCAACGCCTTTCGAGTTCTGCTCCGACACCCTGCGGGAGCGCTTCATCGCGACACCGTAGTCGGTCTTCACCTCGCCGGTCTCGATCCCGAGTTCTTTCGCGTCCTTGCGGATGGCGTTGGCCATCGCAGCGCTGTGCAGCAGGGCCTTGGTCGGGATGCAGCCGATGTTCACGCACACGCCGCCGAGGCGGTCGCGTTCGATGACGGCCGCGGTGAGGCCGAGCTGGGTGGCGCGAATGGCGGCCGGGTAGCCGGCAGGCCCGCCGCCGAGCACGAGGACGTCGAAGGAACTGGTTGCCACGAATGGACTCCCTGTAGTTGTCAACGATCAACGATCATCGATCATCGATCCTACCATACCAGCGCCAGCGGGTTCTCGAGCATCCCGACGAGCGTCTTCAGGAACGCCGCACCGGTGGCGCCGTCGATCACGCGGTGGTCGCAGCTGAGTGTCAGGCGCATCCGCCGACGTACGACGACCTCACCGTTGATGACAACCGGTTTTGGTTCGATTCGTCCAACCGCCAGGATCGCGGCCTCGGGCGGGTTGATCACCGCCGTAAACTCGTCAATTCCGAACATGCCAAGATTCGAAATCGTGAACGTCGCGCCGGTGTACTCGCCGGGGTTCAGTCGCTTGTCGCGCGCCCTGCTGGCGAGGTCGCGCACTTCCGCGCCAATCGCGCGCAGCGTCTTGCGGTCGGCGTGGCGAACGATTGGCGTGATCAGGCCGTCTTCGACGGCGACCGCGACGCCAATGTGAATGTCCTGCCACTGCCGCACCCGGTCGTCCATCCACCAGGCATTGACCCAGGCATGCTGCCGCAGTGCGGCTGCCGCGGCGCGAATGACCACGTCGTTGAACGAGAACTTGCCCTTCTCGTCCTGCTCGATCAGCACGTCGCGGGCCTCGGCGGCTCGCTCCATGTCGACTTCAGCAGTGAGGTAGTATGTCGGGATCGGGCCAATCGACTGCACCAGCCGCTTGGCGATCGCCTTGCGCATCTGGCTCAGCGGAATATCGGTGAATGCCGTGCCGATCGGCGCACCCGTCGGTGCAGCAGCCATTCCGGCTGGAGTCGAGGACGCACCTTCGATGTCACGCTTGACGATCCGTCCCTCTGGTCCGGTTCCCGCCACGCTCGCGATGTCAACGCCCTTGTCGGCGGCCATGCGGCGCGCAACGGGTGAGGCCTTGACGCGTGCGGTGTCGTCGCCGGCCGATGCGGGCGCTGCTTCAGGGATCGGCTGAGATTCACCACGCGGAGCCCGATCGACGTACGCCGTCTGTGACGCGGGCGCGGGACCACCCGGCGGCGCCGTTGAGGCTTCACCTTGTGATTCCGTCGGGCCGTCCGGCACCGACGTCGCGGTCGGTTCGGCAGCGCGCGCGACGGCCTGCGCCCGCGTGGCGGGCGCCGCTGCGCTGTCGCCGGGGGCTGCCTCACCAGCCTCGCCGATCCAGCCGACGGGCGACGCAACCGCCACGGTTGCGCCGTCTTCCACGAGGCGCTTGATCAGCGTGCCTGCGGCCCGCGCAACGAGTTCCATCACCGCCTTGTCGGTCTCGACCTCAGCGAGCACATCGCCCACGGCCACCGGGTCGCCTTCGTTCTTCTTCCACTCGACGAGACGACCCTCTTCCATCGTCGGTGACAGCGCCTCCATCACGATCTTCGTCGCCATTCGTCAGTCCTTGTAGCAGACGCGGCGAGCGGCCGCGACGATCTTGGGTGCATCCGCCTTGGCGGCCTTCTCAAGATGCTTGTTGTACGGCATCGGCACATCCGCGGCGTGGACGCGGATGATCGGACCGTCGAGATAGTCGAACGCCTCGCGCTGGATCACATCGACGACCTGCGCGCCGACGCCCGCGAACGGCCAACCTTCCTCGGCGACGACGACCCGGTTGGTTTTCGCGACCGACGCCAGGATCGTTGCCTGGTCGAGCGGTCGGATCGTGCGCAGGTCGATCACCTCCGCATCGATTCCCTGTTCGGATAGCGTCCTGGCCGCGTTGAGCGAAGGCGTCACCGTCTTCGAGTGGCAGATGATCGTGACGTCGGTTCCCGCGCGCTTGACATCGGCCACACCGATCGGTGTGACGTAGTCGCCCTCGGGTACTTCTCCCTTGATGTTGTACAGCATTTCACCTTCGATGAACACGACCGGATTGTCGTCGCGGATCGCCGCCTTGAGGAGGCCCTTGGCGTCGGCCGGTGTCGCTGGCATGACCACCTTGAGTCCCGGGATGTGGGCGTACCAACTCTCGAACGCCTGCGAGTGCTGCGCGCCCAGCTGCAGTGCTGCGCCGCCCGGGCCGCGGAACACGATCGGACAGGCAACCTGGCCGCCGCTCATCGAGCGAATCTTGGCGGCGGCATTGACGATCTGGTCAATCGCCAGGAGCGCGAAGTTCCACGTCATCATCTCGATCACAGGCCGCAGCCCGACCATCGCCGCGCCGACGCCAATGCCGGTGAAGCCGAGCTCGGCGATCGGAGTGTCCACTACACGCATCGGCCCGAACTCGTCCAGCAGCCCACGGCTTACTTTGTAGGCGCCGTTGTACTCGGCGACCTCCTCACCCATCAGGAAAACGTCCTTGTCGCGCGCCATCTCCTCGCGCAGCGCGGCGTTCAAGGCATCTCGATAAGTCATCACCGCCATTACCTGGGCTCCGGCGCGTAGATGTCCACCCACAATTCTTCGGCGGCGGGATCGGGTGACTCCTCGGCAAACGCCACCGAGTCAGCGACCTCCGCCGCAACGTCAGCCGCGAGTTCGGCGAGTGAGGCCTCGTCGAGCATGCCAAGGTCGCGCATCCTGCCTTCGAGCAGCGAGATCGGATCCCGTTGCCGAGCCTGGTCGAGTGCTTCCTTGCTGCGGTACGTGCCGCTCGCCGCGTCGGACATCGAATGGCCGACGAATCGATCGGTGCGGACCTCGAGCAACGTCGGGCCCTCACCCGCGCGGGCCCGGGCGATCGCCGTGTCGGTTGCTTCCTTCACCGCGACGACGTCCTGACCATCGACCCGCACCCCCGGCATGGCGTACGATGCCGCGCGCGTATGCAGCTCGGTGACGGCGGACGCGCGAGCTACCGCGGTGCCCATGCCGTAGCCGTTGTTCTCGAGGACGAACACGATCGGCAGCTTCCAGAGCCCGGCGATGTTGAGCGTCTCGTGGAACGAGCCGATGTTTGCCGCCGCTTCGCCGAAAAAGCAGATCGTGGCCTGGTCGGTACCGCGATACTTCGCCGCCCACGCAAACCCGGCGCCCAGCGGGATCTGTCCGCCAACGATGCCGTGCCCCCCCATGAAACCGAGGGTCGCGTCGAAGAGATGCATCGAACCGCCCTTGCCCTTCGAGCAGCCCGTGGCCTTGCCAAAAAGTTCCGCCATGACGGAGCGCGCCGTCATGCCGCGCGCGAGTGCCTGGCCATGCTCGCGGTACGCACTGATGACATAGTCGTCCGCGCGCAGGGCTGCCATGGTGCCCACGGCAACCGCTTCCTGCCCGATGTAGAGGTGGCAAAAGCCACCGATTTGTCCGACGGCATAGGCTTCACCGACACGCTCCTCGAACCGGCGGATCAACATCATCATCCGGAGCCATTCGCGATAGCGGTCGGCAAATGGTGTCGCAGCAGCGCTGCGCGTGGGGGCGGTGGCTTGCTCGGTCTTGGCCGACATCACGCGAGTTCCTTGCGACTTGCCTGCTTCACATCACGCGGAGAGGGCCCATCGCTCCGCTCAGGACGCGCTCGTGCCGAGCGCGCCTGGTCCCATGCGTGGTAGGACGAGCGGGTCAGCGGCGATGACTCGACATGCGAAAAGCCCATACGCAAACCGCGCTCACGCAGTTCGGCGAACTCGTCTGGCGTGTAGTAGCGCACCACGGGAAGGTGCCCGTCAGACGGCCGGAGATACTGGCCGAGCGTCAGGATGTTGACGTCACTGCGCCGCAAGTCGCGCATGCAGGTGAGCACTTCGTCCCATTCTTCGCCCATGCCAAGGATCATACCCGACTTGGTCAACGCGTTGGCGTCCACCGCGCGTGCGTTCGCCAACAGGCGGATCGCGCGATCGTAGCGCCCGCCGGGTCGCGCGAGCCGATACAGGCGCTCGGCAGTCTCGAGGTTGTGATTCAGGATATCAGGTCTGGCGTCCATCACGATCTGCAGCGCGCGCTCGGAGCCCTTGAAGTCGGGGATCAGCACTTCGACCGACGTCTCGGGCAGCCGGGCGTGAATTTCGGTCACGCACGCCGCGAATGCCTCGGCGCCACCGTTTGGCAGGTCGTCCCGGTCGACCGACGTGATCACCACGTGCGCCAGTTCCATCCGCTCGACCGCCTCGGCGAGTCGGGACGGTTCCGCGGGATCGAACGCCTTCGGCGTGCCGTGAGATACCGCGCAGTAGGCACAGTTGCGGGTGCACACGTCGCCGAGGATCATGAACGTCGCGGCCTTGTGCTCCCAGCATTCGCCGATGTTCGGGCACCGCGCTTCCTCGCAGACGGTGTGCAGACCGAGGTCCCGCATCATCGCCTTGACGTGCAAGTAGGTCGGCCCACCGGGAGCCTTCACCTTGAGCCACGACGGCTTGCGGGGGGGATTCATCGGGAGAACCACCCCTGCACGGGGGGCCGTCGGTGCAGGGCCGATTTCGACGGGGGACTCACGGGTCAGTTGGACGAGCGGAACAGCCACACGGACTCCTCATTTCTCAGCCTGGCGGCACCGCGCCGAACCGGCGCTAGCCCCACAAGATAGCGAGGGCTGAGAGGGGGGGAATTGGGGTGGAGCAGGGGCGGTTAGCCGTTAGACGTTGCAATCGTGAAGCCCCGTCACTTGACGCAACCTGCGGCCGTCGGACTTTCCGGCCAACGGCCAACGGCGAACGGCGAACGGCGAACGGCGAACGGCTATTGACCGGGCAACACCACGCCGTTGCGCCTACCCCGCCTGAATCTGTCCAACGAAGAGCGGCGCCGACGTTGGAGCGGGCGAGCCGGCCTCCGGTTCACGGGTGACAGCAGAACCGGTGATCACCCCCTCCGGCAACGCGACCTGTGTGACGATCGCCCGACCGTCTGGACCGGCCTTGAAGGTGACCGACGGCACCGGCGCAGGATTGCCGGCGACGAAGAACCAGAGCTGATAGGCCTCACCGGTTGCCGTCTGTTCCAGTGCGGCGCCAGACACCATCGCAATACGTCGACCGCGGTCAATGTACATGCGCATCGCTGGTACCCGCGGCCCCGTCGCGGCGAGCGTCATCAGTTCCAGCGACGGATCGGAGAGCTGTGCGATCAGCGAGTCGCGCTCGGCGAGTTCGAGGTCACGCGCGGCGACTCGCACTTCCGCCGCCGCGGCCTGTTCCCGGATGTCGCGGAGATC
>JANMSC010000139.1:0-3318 GCA_031388885.1 Gemmatimonadales bacterium
GGTCACGACGGTGTTCCATTCGACCCGGATCTTCGGGTTCGACAACGCTCTGTCGACCATCACCCGGCTCGCGCGGAACTCGTCGCGACGATGAATGATGACCACCTCGCTGGCGAACTTGGTGAGGTAGATCGCCTCCTCCATCGCGGAGTCGCCGCCACCGACCACAGCCAGCACCTTGCCCCGGAAGATCGGCAGCGCGCCGTCGCACACCGCACACGCCGACACGCCAAGTCCGGCGTGGGCGAGCCGTTGTTCGTTCGGCACGTTGAGCCAGATGGCCTGGGCGCCAGTGGCGACGATCACCGTGCGGGCGCGGACCGGCGCACGGTAGGACGGTCGCAGGGTGAACGGCCGCGACGACAGGTCGGCGGAGGCAATGCTTTCGGTCACGATGCGCGTGCCGAAACGCTCCGCCTGACTTCGCATCCGCGCCATGATGTCCTGTCCACCGACACTCTCCGGAAAACCGGGGAAGTTCTCGATGTCGGTGGTGTACATCAGTTGACCGCCCGGAATCATCTCCCGCGTCGGCTCACCTTCGAACACGAGCGGATTCAGCTGCGCCCGTGCCGCGTAGATCGCCGCGGTCCAGGCCGCCGGGCCTGAGCCGATGATCACGAGGGATTCGATCACCGGGGCGCTCTCCCCAGCTGATGCTGGCGGGTCGGTCATTGGACTACTCCGTTGGTGCTTGGTCGCGTTCACGCGAATATAGAACTCCCGGCGACCGCCCGGGTTCCGCGAAGCCGCCGTCGCCGATACCTTCGGGTGGTTCCCACCCAAGGACATGCCCTTGTCCGACCTCAGGACTCGCCTGCAGCACGCGCTCGGAGACCAGTACCGCCTCGGCGACGAGCTCGGTGGTGGCGGGATGAGCCGGGTGTTCAAGGCCGAAGAGGTTCGCCTCGGGCGCCAAGTCGTGATCAAGCTCCTTCCGCCCGATGCGTCGGCCACGATCGATGCGGGGCGTTTCGAGCGCGAGATCCAGATGGCGGCGTCGCTCCATCACCCTCACATCGTGCAGTTGCTTGCAGCCGGCGAGGGCGACGGCCTCCTCTGGTACGTCATGCCGTATGTCGAAGGCGAGTCGCTGGCTCAGCGGATCGCACGTGACGGCGCGCTGAGCGTACTGGAGTCGGTGCGGATTCTTCGCGAGGTGGCGGATGCCCTCGCCACCGCCCACGCCCGCGGCATCGTCCATCGCGACATCAAGCCCGCCAACATCCTGCTCAGCGGTCGCCACGCGCTCGTAGCCGACTTCGGCGTTGCCAAGGCGTTGAGTGACTCGGCCGATCGCCAGGGCACGCTCACATCGGTCGGGATGGCGCTTGGCACGCCGGCCTACATGGCTCCCGAGCAGGCGCTCGCCGACCCGAATGTCGATCACCGCGCAGATCTCTACGCCCTCGGCGTAGTCGCCTACGAAATGCTGACGGGGCAATTGCCCTTCGACGCGACCACGCCGCAGGCTCTTCTTGCGGCGCACGTCACCCTGGCACCGACGCCCATCGCATCGCGTCGCGCCGGCATTCCGGCTGACCTGGCCGCTATCGTGATGAAGTGCCTCGAAAAATCGCCGCAGAACCGATGGTCATCAGCTTCGGAGCTAGTCGACGCGTTTGAACTCGTCGGTACGCCGTCCGGTGGTTCTGCGGCGTTCGACGTCTCGCGATTGCAGCAGCGTGCCCGGGCTTGGCATCCGGGGCGCGTGATCGCGCTACATGCGGTGGCTTCTGGGGCGCTGATCGCCCTGAGCTACTGGTCAACCCGGGTACTCGGCCTCCCCGACTGGGTCTGGTACGCCACCGCGGTGGCGATGGCACTTGGCGTGCCGGCGCTGCTCGTTGCCGCGCGCACTGAGCGGGAGCTGGCGAACGCAACGCTGTCAGGCGTCCCGGTGCCGAAATCGCGATTCTCCTTGAGCGGACGTCGGGCGCTCCAAGGGGGTCTGGCAGCCGTCGCATCGGTAATCGTTGCGGGTGCCGCCTTTGCGACGTCGCGCGTGCTTGGTATCGGGCCCGGCGCGACGCTCCTGACCGCCGGTCAACTGGGCGCGGAAGACCGTCTCGTGCTCGCCGACTTTGCCAACACCACGTCGGACTCGACCCTCACGGGCTCGATCGTCGAGGCGCTGCGGGTTGACCTCGGCCAGTCGGGCGCGATTCGCCTCGTGTCGCCGACGGATGTGAACAACGCCCTACGGATGATGGGACGTGGCGCGGGAGAACGAGTCGAGCGTGCGCTCGCCCTTGAGGTCGCCCAACGGATCAACGCCAAGGCGGTGGTCGCCGGTGATGTCCGTCCGCTGGGCACCGGTTACGTGCTCTCCGCCGACATCGTGGACGCGGGCTCGGGTCAACTGCTCGCGTCCGTGCGCGCAACGGCGGCCGATGCCGGCAGCCTGATCGGGGCCGTGAACGAACTCTCTGCTGCGCTGCGCGAACGGATCGGCGAATCGCTCAAAGCCGTTCGGGCAAGTGCGCCGCTCGAACAGGTGACCACCGCGTCGCTCCCGGCACTGCGACTGTATTCTGCCGGAGTAGACGCGTTCCTCGAAAGCGACTTCACGCGGGCGCGAGACCTGCTCGAGGAAGCAGTCAAGGTTGATTCCGCGTTCGCGATGGCCTGGCGCAAGCTCGCGGCAACGTACAGCAATCTCGGTACCGATCGGGCCAGACAGCGGTTCGCATCCGAACGCGCGTTCGCGCACGCCGACCGCCTCACCCCGGTCGAACGACACCTCGCCGAAGGGACCTACTTCATTAGCGTGCGCAACGATCCTGAAAGTGCCCTTCGGTCGTATCTCGCAGCGCTGGCAATCGATTCGCTGGAGCCCGTCGCCCTCAACAATGCGGCCTTGGGGATGAACTTTGTCGGCCGGTACAGCGAGGCAGAGGTGGTGCTCCGGCGTAGCACGACGCATCTCCACATGTATTCCAACTATGACAATCTTGCTGATGCGCTGGTACTGCAGCGCAAATGGGCTGCAGCTGATTCGCTGCGCATGCGGTGGCTCAGCCGCGGCGGCGACTCGACTCGGGCGATGATGCTCGCGGTGGTTCCCGCCGTTGCGCGACGCGAGGTCGGGCGGATCCGCCTCCTTGTGGATTCGATCGTGCGACGCGTGCCGGTTGGCACCGCGACGCCGCGCCCGGCAGTATTGTCCGAGCTCGCAGCGCTGGCATACGCCGGCAAGCTCGACTCGGCGCTTCACAAGGAAATCGCGACGATTGCAGCTACGTCCGGCGCTGGGCGCGAGGCCCGTGAGGTCGCCGTGAGGATCAAGTACGTTGCCGCACGCGCGGCCCTTGGAGC
>JANMSC010000162.1:0-12980 GCA_031388885.1 Gemmatimonadales bacterium
CGACGCGTCAATCTCGGCGAGTCGGGTCGACATCGGTGAGAGTCCCGCCGGAAATCCGGTCGATACCGCAGCGACGGGAATCCCGCTTCCCCTGAGTGCCTCGACCGCCGTCGCGACGAATGCGTGGTAGACACACACCGCACCGACCTGCACCGTCTCGCCGTTCATGCCAAGCGCGTCGAGCAGGTCATCGCGCACAGGGCGGCGCGCCTTAGCGCACAGCCGCCGGACTCGTCCGGCGGTATCGTCGCCCTGCAGTGTGGTGAGGTCCATCAATGTGATCGCACGCAGCAACCAGCCGGCCTGCCAAGCGGTCTTCACTGACCGCCGCGTGGCAATCGTCGCGGCCCGCCGTTCAACGGCGCTGCGATTGATCCGGATTTCGCGCACCCAGCCGAGGTCGAGCGGCATGCCTGGATTGCGAGGGAATGCCGCTGCGGGCGGCGCGGGAACCGTGTTGCCGGGATAACTGGTGTCGGAGCGCGCCGGGATGCGACTGCGGCGAGCATCAGTTGTCGTCATCGAGCGTACCCCTCCGGTGGGCCCCACAGCCGTGCCGCCAGCAGTTGTCTACGCTTCGCCATCAACGTCGGATCACGGAACAGCAGGATCAGCAATGCTCCCGCAAGAAACCCGCCGACGTGTGCCCAGAACGCGACCCCGCCGACCGAATCGACGCCGAGGCCGAGCGTCTGCAGCACGAACCAGTAGCCGAGCAGCACCCACGCGGGCAGGCTCACCCTGAAGAAGAAGATCACAAGCACGACAAGGCAATGGACCCGAACCCGCGGGTAGAGCACGACGTAGGCGCCCATCACGCCACTCACGGCGCCGCTCGCCCCCACCATCGGAACGGCACTCGCCGGATCGGCGACGATCTGTGCCGCCGCGGCAGCCACGCCCGACAACAGGTAGAACACCAGGAAGCGGACGTGTCCCATGGCGTCTTCAATATTGTTGCCGAACACCCACAAAAACCAGCAGTTGCCGAGGAGGTGGAGCCAGCCTCCGTGCATGAACATCGAGCTGATCACCGTGCGCCACGGTGTGCCCTCTTCGACGATGCACGACATGCCCGGCCCAAGTGGTAGCGCCGTTCCCACTGGAATGGTGCCGAGGAGGTCGCCCGGGACAAGGCCGAGCTCGCAGACCGACGTCGCGAGCGCCACATCGCCGCCCATCCCCTGCACCACGATCCACGCGGCAACGTTCGCGGCGATCAGCCCGGCCGTGACGAACGGGGTCAGGATCGAAGGGTTATCGTCGCGGTACGGGAACATGCCCTCGAATATACCGCCGGATCGGAAGGCCCGGCTCTTACCCCCGCGGCCGGTGTGCAGCAGATTGGGTCCATGAAGATCGCCTTCATTGGATCCCACGGGGTTGGCAAGACGACACTCTGCTACGACCTGGCCGCGCGGCTCAAGCGGCAGGACCGTTCCGTTGACCTCGTCGCCGAGGTCGCGCGGAGCTGCCCGCTTCCGATCAACCGCGAAACGACGCTGCAGGCGCAGGCCTGGATTCTACATACCCAGATCGCCCGCGAGATCGCGACCGCGGCGCAATGCGACATCGTGATCTGCGATCGGTCGGTGCTCGACAACTACGCCTATCTCGTGCAGCAGACCGGGCGGCAGCCTGCGTACGACGCGTTGGTACAGGAATGGGTTGGCACCTACGACCAGCTATTCAAGGTGCCAATCACGGCTGCACCGTCGTTTGACGGCACCCGCGACGTGAGCCATTCGTTCCAGCTCGATATCGACGCCACGATCGACGAGCTGGCGCGAGACATGGGCGTGAAATGTCATTCGCTTGACGCCGGTAGTCGGGACACATGGATCGATTCGGTGCTGCAAGCCAGCGGGCTGCCGCTGCACCCACCGCAGACTGATCTCTTTCTGGCCCGGGCCTAGCCAAAGCCGTCCCCGGCGGTCTCACGCCTCGCTGAGCCGTGGCTTTAGCGGCGAGCGCCGAACCGTGGCGTTAGCCACGCGCGGCTCGCATATTGACTGCTCAGAGAAGTCCACCCTCTTCACGAGGTATTGATGACCGTCCCGCTGCTGCACGCCGCCAGCGCCGTCCCGCTTGCCATCGCACTCATCTGGGGTAGTGCGCCGCGGCGAGTTGCGCCGCAGGAAGCCAGCGCGTTGCCAACCGTGCAGGCCAACGACAATCGGCGTGCGGCGGGCGTGATGGTGAACGACACGCTCGTGCTGCGGCTGGTGCTTCAGCGCGCCGACTGGTATCCAGAGGGCGACGGCGGGCCGAGCATCACCGTTGAGGCGTTCGGTGAGCTCGGTCGCGTGCCGAGTGTCCCGGCACCGTTGATTCGTGTGCCGGCTGGCACGGTCGTGCGGGTGTCGGTGGCGAACCAGCTTTCTGACTCCACCGCGCACATCATCGGCCTCGGCACGCACCCCGTCGCGGCGTCCGACACGTTGCACCTCGAGCCGGGTGACACGACCACGGTGACCTTTGCGGCGGGTGTGCCAGGCACCTACCTCTACCGCGCCGTGATCGGCAACAACCCCGACTCGCGCGATTCGGAGCGCGAAACGGCCGGCGGTGCGTTTGTTATCGATCCGGTCGGTGGGTCCCCGCCCGATCGCGTGCTCGTGATCAGCATTGCCTCGCACAAGGATTCCTCAGGGTTCCGCAATGCGCTCGCAATCAATGGTCGATCGTGGCCACACACCGAGCGACTTGAGGCGACCGTCGGCGACAGCATCCGTTGGCGGGTGATCAACGGTTCGACACGCGTGCATCCGATGCACCTCCATGGCTTCTACTTCAAGATCGGCGCGACCGGAAACGGAATCAGCAGCCGCAGTGTCCCTGCCGATCGGCAGCGGCTCGACGTGACCGAGAGCATGCCGGCGTGGCACAGCCGCGACATCGCCTGGGCACCCGACCGGCCCGGCAACTGGCTCTTCCATTGTCATCTCACGTTCCACGTCATTCCGGAGACCCGACTCGACAACCGTCTCGCACAGCACCAAGACCACTCGGCTGACGCGACGAAACACATGGCGGGCCTGGTGCTCGGCATTGCCGTCGCGCCGCGGCCCGGCGTGTCATACGCCCGCACCGGACGGCCCCGGACGCTGGAACTCTTTTTCACCCAGGGGCCGCAGCGTGGCAGGGCACCCGTGAGCTACAGCTACATCCTGAAACGGGAGGGCCGGGTCCCCCGGGCCGATTCGGTGCAAATGGTTGGTTCGCCGATCATCGTGACCCGCGGACAACCGACCGACATCATCGTCACCAATCGAGCGCAGGAAGGAACCTCGATCCACTGGCATGGTATCGAGCTCGAGAGCTGGTCCGACGGCGTGGCCGGGTGGAGCGGGATGGGAACGGCGATGGCGCCAGCGGTTGCGCCTGGGAAGCGCTTCACGGCGCGACTCACCCTGCCCCGTGCTGGCACGTTCATGTACCACACGCACCTGAACGACCTTGCCCAAGTCACCGGCGGTGCCGTCGGCGCGATCGTCGTCCTCGAGCCCAGCGAGGTGTACGACCCGACGCGCGACCACGTGTACCTCGGCCACTGGAACGGACTGCGGGGCAACAACGAGGGACCGAGCCTGCTCATCAACGGCGATTCGATCGGCGCCAAACCGCATGCGATGGTGGCTGGCACAACACACCGATTCAGGTTCATCAATATCGGACCGGCCGCCTCGATCGCCTTTCAGATCTTGCGCGACACCACGGTCGCGGTATGGCGCGCACGCGCCAAGGATGGTGCGGACCTCCCGACTCTGCTTCGCGTCGATCGCCCCGCTATGCAGCTCGTTGCAGTCGGCGAGACATATGACTTCGAGTTCACGCCCGCTACCGCTGGCGAGTACACCCTCAGCGCGGCGTTCGGCGCCGGGCCGCCCACGTGGCGCCAACGCCTGATTGTCCGATGAGTGCCGCCTCCATCGCGCCACCGGAGCCGCGCAAGCCCCGTGACGACGAAATCGATGTCTGGGGGCTGACCCACCCCGGCCTGGTTCGTCCCACCAACGAGGACAATTTTCTCCTCGGTTCGCTGCATCAACGCCTCGATATCCGCTCGACGTCGTTGCCGCCGAACCACACGCTCCGCGACGGCGATGCGCGGGTCGCGTTCCTTGCCATGATTGCCGACGGCGTCGGCGGACGGTCGGCCGGCGAAGAGGCGAGCCGCACGGCGCTCGAAGCAGTGACGCTGTACGTCACCCAGAGCACGTGCTGCTTCTACCAGGAAGACCCCCAGGCCGAGACGTTCGTCGACCTTCTCCAGGACGCGGCGATGCGGAGCCACGAGAAGGTGCTCGCCCTCGCCAAGTCTGACGACAACCTGCGCGGCATGGCGACCACCCTCACGCTCCTGATCGGGGTGTGGCCGTGGTCGTACCTGCTCCAGGTAGGGGATTCCCGCTACTATCTCTATCGCGACGCCGTGCTGACCCAGGTGACCCGCGACCAGACGATGGCCCAGGAACTCGTCGATCAAGGCGTGATGACTCGCTCAGTCGCGTTTACGTCACGCTGGGCCAACGTGCTGTCGAGCGCCATCGGCGGGCAACAGACGGCGCCCGTGGTGACGCGACTCCCGTCGAACTGGGACAACGTCCATTTGCTGTGTAGCGACGGTCTCACACACCACGTGACCGATGAACAGATTGCGGCACGGCTCGCCACCATGACATCGGCCCGATCGGCGTGCGAGACGTTGCTGCAGGACGCGCTCGACGGCGGTGGCAGCGACAACATCACGATTATTGTTGGACGGACAGTTCGACGCGACGATTCGTGACGCCTGTCCCACAACTTCCCGGACGAGCGCGATGACCGACTCCGCCGACCGGTTCGCCGCTGCCGTTAGCCCTCAGCCGAGAGGATGTGCCGATGATGGGTCGTCTGGTACCGTTGCTGTTCCTGTTGCCTGCGCTCGCCACGGCGCAAGGATTCGACGTCGTACGACGCGGCAACATCGATCGCATTCTGCAGGAAGCGGTCGATTCCAATCGCATCGGTGGCGCCGTCGCGCTGGTGATGCAGGATGGCAAGGTGGCGTATCAACGCGCCGTGGGCTGGAGCGACCGCGAGGCGCAACGCCGGATGACACCCAATGCGATCTTCCGGATCGCCTCGCAGACCAAAGCGCTCACGTCGGTTGCGATCATGATGCTGATCGAGGAAGGCCGGATCAAGCTCGGTGACCGGGTGAGCCGCTTTATCCCCGAGTACGCGCGAACCGCGGTGGCCAGCAGCAGCGACACCGGTCGCGTGATAGCACCCGCAAAGCGTCAAATCACGATCCGCGATCTCCTCACGCACACCGCCGGAATCTCCTACGGCACCGAGCCACCGGTTGCGCCGCTGTACCGCGAGAAGGGTCTCGGACCCGCCGCAGGCGCGGGCTGGTACACCGCCGACAAGGACGAACCGATCTGTACCACGATGGAGCGGCTCGCAACGCTCCCATTTGTGGCACAGCCCGGCGAACGGTTCGTGTATGGCTACAACACCGACATCCTCGGCTGTGTCGTGGAGCGCGCATCTGGAATGCCGCTCGACGAGTTCATCGCGAAACGGATTACCGCTCCGCTCGGCATGATTGACACGCACTTCTTCCTGCCCCCGGCGAAACGCACCCGACTCACCGCAGTGTACGCCAGCGACTCCACCAATCACGCGGTGCGCGCTCCGGACGGTTCGCTGGGACAGGGACACTACGTCGACGGTCCACGCCGGTCGTTCGCCGGTGGTGCCGGCCTGGTGTCCACCGCTGCCGACTACGCACGATTCCTGTCGATGCTGCTCGACAAGGGGGCGGCAGGTGCCACGCGCCTGCTCGGTCGGCGCACGGTTGAGGTCATGACCGCGAACCAAACCGACACGTTGTTCAGCTCCGACGGACTGGGGTTTGGATTTGGCTTCCAGACGGTCGACCGATTCGGTGCCAGCGGTTTCGCCTCGGCGGGGACCTATGGGTGGGGCGGCGCCTACGGCACGACCTACAGCGTCGATCCAGCAGAACGACTGGTGATCGTGTTCATGGTCCAGATGCGACCGAACTCGAGCGACGTCGCAGGGAAGTTCGTGGCGGCGGTGTATGCGGCGTTGAACTAGGAGCTGGAGTCGCTGCCATCCCGCGACGAACCGGTCGCTAGTCATTAGTCGGTAGTCGCGAAGGCTGGCACCACACAGAAATGCCAGCCTTCGCGCAATGCGACCATTAGCCATCGACTATCGTCTAGTCCGTCCCTTCCCGCTTCTCGCTTCTCGCTTCTCGCTGCCTACAGCCCCGCCCCGACGACCATCCGCCCAGCTGACGATCTGCCAAGTCCCCCTCCTCAACGCCCCGCCGACCCCGCTGTCACAGGTCGGGTTTATCGTGGAAGTGTGGTCCCGGCCCAACACAGTGCCGGAACGCCACGTCGCATTCGGACAGGCAGCCGTATTCGTCGGAGCCCGGAAGTCGTGTCCTGACATGCAGTTGACGCATAAATAACGCGAGCGGGTTTGGTTAGCATCGAATTCTCGCTGCGCTTCAGCCGCGCTTCACCTCTAGGCGCCCCTTCCCCCTCTGGAGATCACAACATGCGTCTCGCACGATTTGCGTCAGTACTTGCGCTCGGCTTCGCAGCAGGCTGTTCGACTGAGGACTTGCCGACGTCGGCGGAAACCAGTGGGCGCACGGGTACCCCCCCGCTTGCGTCGATCACTGCTGGCGGAACGGTCACGGTGCTCCCAACGAGCACCGCGAACGTTTTCACCAGTGGCTGGTTCGGGTATGGTGACCGTCCGTTGGCGGCAGGACTGGCCTCAATTGGCATCGCGCCCGGCACCCAGGTCCTCGGCAACGGAAATCTGCAACTCAGCAATTCGGCGTTCGGATGGGAGGTCGCGGCATATGGATCCCCGGCCGTGCCAGCGGCGACGCCCCTCAGTCAGATCACAGAGCTTGCGTATGCGACGTATACGGCGTCGGGACAGGCTGGGATCACCCAGCAACACGTGGCGCTGCAGTTCACGATCGACTACGACCTGAACGACCTATCCCAGAACTTCCAAGGGCGCCTGGTATACGAACCCTACCACTGCAACGCTGTGCAGACGGATACGTGGCAGACGTGGAACACGCTCGACGAAACAACCACCGGTTGCTGGTGGCAAACATCCTCCTCACCGCGCGTCGCCAACGCCGTGGTAGCGGTCGCTTGTCCTCAGGGCAACCCCTGCACGTGGGCCGAGGTGCAGGCCGCGTACCCGAACGCCGGATTCCACCCCACCAATGGCGCGACGGGATTGATCTTCAAGGTGGGTAGTGGGTGGGTGGGCACCTTCCACACCGACGCCCTCGTGGTCGGCATCAGCGGAACGTCCACATCGTATGATTTCGAGGCCTACGCAATGTGGGGCTCCTGCGCCATCGACATCAGCGGCTCGACCTACACCCTGCTCGCCGATTGCACCACCGACGTGACACTCTCGATCCCGAACGGCTTCACGCTCGACGGCAACGGCTACACCATCACCGCGATCGATCCGGCTGGCGGCCACTTCCTCGGCGCCGTCGTGCGGAACGGCGGTTCGTCGGCCACCGTCGAAAACGTCACCATTACCGCGTCGGCGCTGGCGAACATCTGCGACGCTGGCGACGATCGCCTCCGCGGCATTCTCTTCGAGGGAGCCAGTGGCATCATCCGCAACAACACCGTCGTGAACGTGAATCAGGGTCCGAGCGGTTGCCAGGAAGGCAACGCGATCGAGACGCGCAACGCGCCGTTCGACGCAACGGGCTCCGACCTCCTCGTCACGATCAGCGACAACACCGTCAGCGGCTACATCAAGAACGGCATCACCGCCAACGGTTCGGTCGCGGCGACAATCACCAACAACGTCGTGACAGGAAGCGGCCCCGTGGGCGTGCCATTGGCGGCGCAGAATGGCATTCAGGTCGCGTTCGGTGCGACGGCCATTGTGAAGGGCAACACAATCACTGGCAATAACTACACGCCCAAGTCGTACGTTGCCTGCGGCCTGCTGCTCTTCCAGGCTGACGGCGTCAAGGCCTCGGCCAATTCTTTCTCAGGCAACGAACGGGACCTGTGCAACTTCGGCAAGGGCGGGGGGACGTTCAACCCGCAACCGTAGCCCCGAGCCGCAGCCGGCGCTATGCGAAGGGCCGCCATCTGGCGGCCCTTCGTCGTTGTGGTCCACGCGAGCCGCCCTCGCCTGCGGCGCTCGGGATGACAGCGCTTCTCCCTTCTCCCTTCTCCCTTCTCCCTTCTCCCTTCTCGATCATCGCGCTGCTTACAATCCCGCCCCCAGCGACGAGTTGGTCACGGCACGGTAGGAGTTGAGCCGGCCATTGCCAAAGCGCGTGTCGTATCCAGCCGTCCCTTTGTCGTCCGCGGTGCCCTCGATGCGCTCCCGCAGGGCCGCACCGCGCAGCCCCGTCTTCGACGCGACAATCGCCGCCGTTCCGGTGACCTGTGGCGCGGCCATCGAGGTGCCCTGCAGCCAGGCGTATCCGCCGCCGCGATACGCGGAGTAGATGCAGCCCTCAGCGGTGGTATTGCTGTAGCACTGACCGCCGGGCGCGGCGATGTCGAGGCCCGAGCCGTACTGCGAATAGCTCGCGAGCTCATCGCGCCAGGTGGTCGACGCCACCGAGATGGCATTCGGATCGCAGGCGGGGCAGGCCACTGTGCTCGTGCCGCTGTTGCCGGCCGATGCGATGACAAGCACATTCTTCGTCATCGCGTAGGCGATCGCATCCCGCTCTGCATTCGATAGCGTGCTGCCGCCGAGCGACAGGTTCATCGCGACCATGTTCGGCTGGTCGGCGGCAGCGCGAATCGCGCTCGCGATCGCGGCCGACGGACACCCACGCCTGCCGCACACCTTCTGCACGTACACCTTCACGTGCGACGCTGCGCCCGAAACGCCAGCGACACCAACCGTTGATCCGGCCATCGTGCCGGTCGTGTGCGTTCCGTGTCCATTGTCGTCGGCCGGATTGTTGTCATTGTTTGCCCAGTCGCGACCAACGATCAACCGCCCGGTGAACTCCGTGTGCGTCAGCTCCACGCCAGTGTCGAGCGAACCGATCACCACATCTGTGCCGCCCGCGGCATACCCCTCGATGTTGTCCTCATCGGAGTCGAGGATCGACGCGTACCCGGCGCCGATCGGCTGGCCCGTGCTCGCCCCCTTGGTGTACTTCATGTTCAGCCCGCCGGGATTGTAAAACGCCCAGAGGTTCGGGTTGATGGCTGTCGGCTGTCTCAGGTAGTTCGGTTCCGCCCATTCGACTTCGGCGTTCGCTCCCAGCTCAGCAGCCAGGCGCCGTTCCTGTCCGGGCGGCACCCGCAGTACGTGAAAGCGGTCTCCGCGGGTCGCGAGACTGAGCCCCTGACCGCGGGCAATACGGTCGATCGATGCCGGGTCGCGGGTCTTGACGACCAGCTCTCCGGGAACGACCGCGTCGGTATCCTGACCGCTCGCGACGATGGCGGCAGCGAGACCGGTGGCATCCGGGTCGGGACTTGTCGGCTCGGGGGCACAAGCCACGGCCAAGAGGGCAAGGCTCGCGGCGGCAACTGCACGGGCGCGGTATGTCATCGTCATGCTCCTGCGGATCCGGTGAAGAGGCCGGCCAGCCCGGAAGGGCTGGCATGGGGTCGTTCGATGAGGGTGGGGTATCCCTTCAAGCTAACGCTGGCGGCCGTGGGCCGGTTCGGCAGGAGGCCAACGCCTGACAGCGCTTCTCGCCCATTGATCATCGATTCAGTTCCACCCCCACAAGTATCGTCCTGGCCGCCGGTGGCGAGAGGTTGTCCCGCAGGATCCCATCGCCAGCGGGCCACTCCGCACGCATCCAGGCATTGAGCGCCCCGGTGATCGGTGCCTGCAGGCCCACGAACGGCCGCGATAGCCTCTCGGCTCAGGCGTCGCTGGCCGGCGACGAGCGATCTGCCGAGGCGTATTCTGCTGGCGCGATCGCGATCCGGCTGGGTGCCGAGCCCACCGAAATTGCCGTGAGTGTCGGCGGCCAGGAATACCGGTACTTCGCCGTAGTCACCGGCATCGTCGAGCGGGGGTCGGACGGCGCCGAGCTGCTGCAGCGCACCTTTGTGGCTTGGACCGGTGCCCCGCAGCGGACGGCCGTGCTCCGCGTGACATCCCGGTCTGATGCCGCGCAATTCGGGCGCGATCCGATTGCCGGCGCGCGCGACCAGGCCACCGGATCATTCCTCGATCTCGAACGTCGGGCACGGTTTGTGGCGGTCGACGGATCGGCTGCGTCGCTGCTCAACTCGATCGGTCCGGCGTGTCCCATTGCAGGCCGCGACCTGCGTTTCGCCTGCAACCTGGCGCGATTTGACGTCCGCATCGACGGCACGTTCGAACTGGTCGGCGACGCAACGGTTCGGCTGCCGATCGAGACGAACCCTGATGGTGTCTCGGGCGTGGTGGTCCGCCGCACCGACGGTGGCAGTGGCGGCCGCCCGACCGTAACGCCGAGCCGGCCGGTGCCGCATCCGGGCAGGCCGGTTCAGCCAACGCGGGGCTGACACGAGTGACGAGAGGACGTGGGGCGCAGCACGCTGCGCCCCACGTCTTTTCTCCGGTCGAACTGTTGACGTACGCTGACATACGAGCATTGTTGACGTATCCGCCACAACACCGGGTTCCGACGTGACGCCGCGCGTGGCCGATCTATTGGAACAGCGCTGCGGACGGTGCGTCGCGGGGCTGTGTTGACGCAGCAGACTGCCGGCTTACCGGTCGTCGTCAATCCAAGCCAAGTCCGTGATTTCGGAAGGTCTGTGGGTCAGCCCGCCAGGCGGCGTCAGTTGATCGAGACGCTCACCGCCGAGAAGAATCGCACCTTCTCGGTGCGTGAAACCAACTTGAGAGTGTTACCTATCTCTCCGGCTGCTCATTTGAAGCAGCGGATGTGTACTCACGCTTAGGCCCTGAAAAACCGTCAAAAATCAGGCGGTGACGTTTCAAACCGTATTCATCGATTCGAGTTTCATACTCTTTCACCCATTGGATCAGTTGATCGAGCATCGCGTTCTGCTGCTCTGCAGAGGAGAATTTTGATGGCTCCCACGGTCGGCGGCTGCAATGAGCTACACATGTCTCAATACCCGGATTCAGGAACCTGACCTCAGTGCAGTGCAGTAGCGCGGCTTCGATGAGGTCCCCATAACACCCCTCAATGACCCATTGGTCGTTGGCACTAAGAAACTGGTGAAGGAGGATGAGGCTTTCTTCCAGAGGTTTCCGCCTTGTGCCATGATCCCAAGCAATTTCATCCAGGGACAGACGTGGAATGTCGGTACTGCCGATCAGGCGGCGAGCCATGGTGCTCTTACCCGCCCCCGCGTTTCCTAGAAGGATCAGTCTCATTTGTTGAAGGCTAACGGACTGCGCATAAGCTGCGGCCTGCAGCGGCCGCAGTCAAAGAAGACCCTTCTCTCTCAAGCGGCCGCCGCGGGCCGACAGCTTCATGTGCCGATTAGGCGGCGAGCGGGTGGGACCCCGCGTGACTGCCGAAGTGTGCCGCCCGGCAGATTCATTGAATGCCGGTTGCTTGGGACCACACCACCTGCCACCGTCCCTCGCGCTGTTCGTAAACATCGGTGTGCCAATAGCGCTGGCGTGGAATGTGCCTGCCCTGCACGACGATCTCGAGCTGCGACGAGTACCGGATGACCGCAGCATCGCCGTAGAGGCGGACGGCGATCGAGTCGGGTTCCCAGAAGAGGTAGTCGACCTGCCCGGAGCCGATGCCCCCGAGGTATTGCTCCTTCGAGAGCGCTCCGCCCAGAGGATTGATAAGTTGAAAGTCATCGGCATGGAGCTGGCGAGCCCTCGCAGTATCGGCTGCGACCAGCGCGCGAAGTCGCTCGCGCTCCGTCGCGCGCAGGCTATCTGCCGCTGCCTGATTCTGACTCGCCCCCGCACCTTGCCCTCGCGGGGAACGGGACGGCGATCCGCATGCGATCCCGACCACCATCAGCGCCCCGAGCGCCGCAGCCCTGACACGGTCCGATCCGATCATGGTTGGCTCTCCTAGGAATCAACAGCGAGTCCGCCCTGTATCTCTGATCTACAGCGGATCGTAGATTCTGAACAGGGTGGTAACCCGTTCTGCCTCGGGGCCTCGAGCCCGTCCGTTAGCCTGGGTGCCACCCGCTGTTGATCGCCGAGAGCCCGAACCGTTGCCGGGGGCGAGACCCCGCATCACGCAAGGTTGGGCCACGTCGATCGCTTCCTGCGCGGAGCCACTCATGGACTGCTACATCGGCATCGATGTCTCGAAGGCGACGCTCGACATCGCCTCGCTCCCCGACGGGGAGAGCTGGACCGTCACCAATGACGACCAGGGCCTCGCCGAGCTCTGGCCACAGCTGGTCGCGCTCGCGCCGGTGCTCGTTGTGATGGAAGCCACCGGCGGCTTCGAAATGCTCGCCGCCGTGACGCTCGCCAAGGTCGGGCTCCCGATCGCGGTCGTGATTCCTCGTCAGGTACGGGACTTCGCCAAGGCCATGGGGCAGTTGGCGAAAACCGATGCGCTTGATGCCCGCATCCTCGCCGACTTCGCGCAGCGCGTGCGGACGAGCCACGGCCACTGCCGGACGACGCCGCGATGCGCCTCGAGAGTCTCCTGACACGCCGTCGCCAGATCGTCGAGATGCTCACCGCCGAGAAGAATCGCCTCGGCTTTGCGCGTGGGCCGGTCAAGCGCGACATCCGTCAGCACATCCGGTGGCTCGAGAAGCGCCTCGCCGACGTCGATGCCGACCTGCAGGACGCCGTCACGACAACCCGCTTGTGAAAAGCGCACGGGGGGAATCACCACCATTCAGGGTGTCCATCGAACACCTTGTTTTTTATCAAAGTCCTGAAACCCGAACCATCGACACGAATCACGCAGATCTCGAACTGCTCAAACTGTAGGGCCTGGCTATAGGGAT
>JANMSC010000087.1:0-36476 GCA_031388885.1 Gemmatimonadales bacterium
CTCGACCCCCGCGCGAAGCACCATCAGCGGGGTCTTGAGTTCGTGCGATGCATCTGCGGTGAAGCGCCGGAGCGCCGTGAATGACGTCTCGACGCGTGACAGCATCGCGTTGAGCGTCGCGGCAAGGCGCGCGAGTTCGTCGTCACCGGGGCTGGAGGCCAACCGTCGGTGCAGCGAACGACCGTCGGAGATCGCCTCGATCTCGTCGATCATGGCGTCCACCGGCTTGAGCGAATTGGCCGCCAGCCAATAGCCGAGGATGCTTGACGCGACGAGGATCAGCGGCGCGACGATCAGCATCGAGCGAAGCAGTTCGGTCGGGCCGTACAACAGTGGATCGGGTTGCGCCGCGACCAGGAGTCCGCTGATCTGCGGTCCGGCGCTCTCCACTCGGCGCACGTGATACCGAAACGGCGGACCCACCCGGCTGAGCCGCACGAAGCCGGAGCGATTCTCGAGCGGACGCCGTTGCAGCAACTCGCGCATCTTCACGGCGCCCTCGTACCCCAGCTCGGTCGCGCGTTCGGAGACGTAAATCTGCCGCCCGGCATTATCGGCGACGGTGAGGTAGTCGCGCAGTCCCATGCCGTCGAAATAGGCCGCGACGTCGCTCACCAGGACGTAGCTGCTGTCGCGGTCAACGCCCAACGTGGGGATCGCCTGGACCACGGTCTGGAGCGATTTCGCCGATTCCTGGAGCCATCGCCCGGCAAAATCGGCTTCGATCGTGAGCCGCTGATCGAGCCGCTGCTCCTGCTCCCGCACCGCCGCCTGACGGCGCTCCCAGTACAGTCCGGCACCAAAGACAATCAGCGTCGCGGTCATCGCGATGGTGTACCAGAGGGTGAGCCGGAGGCGGATCGAGCCCATCTAGCCCTTCACGACGTAGCCGACTCCGCGCACCGTGTGGACCAGCTTCTGTGCGAAATCGGCATCGACCTTCTTGCGCAGCCGGTTGATCACGACGTCCACGATGTTGGTGCCCGGGTCGAAGTGATAGTCCCACGCATACTCGGTGATCAGGGTGCGCGACATCACCCGACCGGCGTGCCGCATCAGGTACTCGAGCACAGCGTATTCCTTTGGCGTCAACTCGATCGGCGACCCGGCGCGGTGAACTTCCCGGGCATCGAGGTCGAGCTCGAGGTCGGCCACGCGGAGGGTGCGTGCCGTGAGCTGCCGCGGCCGGCGCGACAGCGCCTCGACTCGCGCAAGCAACTCGTCGAACGCGAACGGCTTGGTGACGTAGTCGTCGGCGCCAGACCGCAGCGCGTCGACCTTGAACTCGACCCCGTCCTGCGCGGTGAGCACCAGAATCGGCATGGTCAGGCCACGATCGCGCAGTGTGCGCAACACCTCGAAGCCGTTCATCCCTGGCAGGCGCAGGTCGAGGATCACGACGTCGTAGTGTCCCGCCGACGCGAGTCGCAGGGCTTCCGTCCCGTCGCTGACCCAGTCGGCGATGTACTGCTGTTCCTCCAGCCCGCGCTTGACGTACTGACCGACGGTGCGATCATCCTCGACGACGAGCAGCTTCACGATGCCTCCTCACGCGCGATCGGCAGCGCCATACGGAAGGTCGATCCGCGACCGGGCTCACTGCGCACATCGAGGCGGCCGTGGTGGTCGGCCACGATGCCGTAGCAGATCGCGAGGCCGAGACCGGTACCACGGGTGGGTCCCTTGGTGGTGTAGAACGGCTCGAAGATCTTCGATAGCACGTCGGGCGGAATGCCTGGCCCGTCGTCGGACAACTCCGTGACCGCGAAGGTCCCTTCGGTTCGAGTCGTGACCGTCACCGTACCGTGGCCGTTGGTCGCGTCAGCCGAATTGAGCAGTATCGCCATTGCTGCCTGGATGAGCCGCTCACCGTTGCCCCGAACGGGCGGGAGATCCGGGGCCAGGTCGCGCACCACGTTGAGTCGGCGAAATCGCTGGTGATGCTTGAGGAGGTAGAGCGTGCGCTCGAGCAGCGCATTGAGGTCGCACGATTCAAAGGCGCCGCCCGTGCGGCCGGCCCGCGAAAAATCAAGCAAACCGTCCACGATGTTGGTGCAACGCCCGACTTCACTCTCGATGATATCGAGGTATTCGCGAACCACCGGTTCGGCGGAGTCTCCGAGGCGCGAGGAGATGGCCGCTACGCATGCAGCAATCGTCGCCAGCGGATTGTTGATCTCGTGCATGACCCCCGCCGCGAGTTGCCCGACGGCCGCGAGTTTTTCGGTCTGGTGCATCGCCCGCTGGATCGCGCGGGTTTCCGTGACGTCCTCGCCGATCGTGATGACATGCGTGATGTTCTCGCCATCGAGGCGCATGGGGAGGCGTGAGGTGTGGTAGGTGCGGGGCTCCCCGCCGGCGTGAACCTCCTGCTCACCTTCGTGCACGTCGCCGGTGTCGAACACATGATCGAACTCGGCACGAAGCGCCGCGATCGGCTGGCGATGCAGCACCTCGAACGCCGGTCGGCCAAGCACTACGTCTCGTCGGAGCCCCTGCGTGCCGGTTTCCCGCTTGCGGTTCCAGAGCACGATCCGGTACTGGCGATCGACGACATACAGCCCCACCGGCAACGAATCGATGGTGAGTCGCGACAGCCGCCGTTCGAGTGCGGCTTCGTCGTCGCCGCCGTCATCGAGTACCGGCAACACCGTGGCCAGCAGGGTGGCCGCGGTGTCGAGTATCGGGCGGAGTTCCGCCGGTGGGCGCGACGAACCGACCACCTCGAGCACGGCGTCGCGTCCCTCGTGCCACGGAACGCGCACGGCGAATAGCACATCGTCACTGATCGCGTCACCGCCGGCGGCTTGGTTACCCGCCCCGGTGCCCGCCCGCAGCCGGACCTCTCGCGCGGGCAAGGCGCCCCGCAGATAGTCGCAGAGGCGTCGCAACCGTTCGGCTGGTGGTTCGGCGGCCGCCAGCGCCCGCGCAACACCCGTGACCACGGCAAGCGGCGGTGGGAACTGACGCACGTTGTCGGTCACGGCATCTCTCGCATCCGCCAGGGGCCGAAGATCACGTGGGCCACCCGCCATTGGTCGCCGACCCGCGCGAGGGTGAGGAAATCCGTCGCCTCGATCTCGCCCAGCCCGTCCGGGGTGCGCGACGCAATCATGACCCGCGCCGAAGCCACGACACCGTCGGGACGCAATTCGGTGCGCACGATGCGCGGTGCCGGCGCGGTCGTCCGCCGATCGGGAACGCCGAGCACCGAACGGATTGGAACCAACGCTGAAGGGTTACGCCCACCGGCGACCAACGCGGTTGCGCCTCCATACGTCGTGCGCGACAGCGCCGCTGTGTCCCGCAGCGCCAGGGCCGCGTAAAAGCCGTCAGCCAACGCCTGCACGGACGTATCGTCTCGACGCGCGCCGCCCAGGGTCCGGTCCTCGAATCGGCAGCCTGGCAAGGCCATCGCCACGACGACGAACCATCCGTGACCGACGGCGCCCCACTTCATGCAAGCGCCCTGATCTGATCGAACAGGTCGGTCTGCTCACCGCTGGTCGACGGCAGGGTAAAGTCAGGCGCCGGCATGCCGACGGCGGGAACCGGCATCAACGGACTGCGGCAAAACGGTCGCCGACAGCGGTCCAGTTGACCACGTTCCACCACGCGCTGACATAGTCGGGACGCCGATTCTGGTACTTGAGGTAGTATGCGTGCTCCCACACATCGCAGCCGAGGAGCGGCGTCCGCCCTTCCATGATGGGCGAGTCCTGGTTGGGCGTGCTTTCGATCTGCAAGGCGCCATCGGAACTGATCGAGAACCAGGCCCAGCCCGAACCGAAGCGCGTGGTGCATGCCTTGCCGAACTTCTCCTTGAAGCTGTCAAACGAACCAAAGCTGGTGTCCATCGCGATCGCGAGGTGGGCTTCCGGTCGCGTCGCGCCGCCCGGGGCCATGAGCTCCCAGAACAGCGTGTGGTTGGCATGGCCACCACCATTGTTGCGCACCGCAGCGCGTTTCGCCTCGGGCACCTTCGAGAGATCAGCGATCAACGCGTCGACCGGCAGCGACAGGAGGTCGTCCTGTCCTTCCAGCGCGGCATTGAGGTTGTTGACGTAGGCAGCATGATGCTTGTCGTGATGGATTCGCATCGTCTGTTCGTCGACGTGCGGTTCAAGGGCGCCGTAGTCGTACGGCAGCGGCAGCAGGGTGTAGGCCATGGTGCACTCCGGCAAGGGGAAGGGGGCACGCGCAAGATGGACGACCTTTCAGGACGAGGCAACGGCCCCCAGGCGTGTGTGCCACACCGTGGCGAGGCCGAACGTGAGCACGACCCCCCAGACGACCTCGTCACGCAGCACGACCGCCACGACGATGGCGGCACCGACGGCGGCACACGCGGCCAACCCCCGCGCGATACGCGGCACGGGCGGTGCCGCGCGCACCAAGGCATCGGCAGCAGCGGTCGCCGCGGTCATGACCGCGGCCGCCACGGCGAGCGATCCAGGTCGCGCTGCGGCAACGACGGTGAGCGCAGCGGCGACGGCCACCGGCTGCCCCCGTACCATGCCCACGAGGGCTGCGACGACGAGCACCGCGGTGAGCGCCGGAAGCCAGTAGGCCACACCATCGGACGCGACGAGGCGGGCCGCAACGGCGAGCGATGCGGCGGCGAGCAACACGAGGGGTGATCGGACGAATCGATGCAGCGGCCACGGGCCGGCAAGCAGCACGATCGCACTGAGCGCGATGGCCGCGAGCCAGATGCCGGCCGCGGGCGACACTGGTGCGCGGTTGCCGAAGTGCCGTGCCGCAGCGATGGGACTGCCGGCAACGGTGAGCGCGAGCCAGCACCACCCAAGCAGCAGCGCGCCGAACAGCACCGGAAGCCACGGGCGGCGCGGTACATTGTTGGCGCCACGGTGCATCCGCCACGCGGTCCACGACACGACACATGCGCCGGTCGCGATCAGCGCGAGCGGCCCACGACTGGCAACAAGCAACGTTCCGGCGGCGAGGAACCCGATGTCTCGCGTGGTATACCGCACGTCCGTCACCTCGACATGGCGCACTGGCAACACCCGGCGGAGCACGCGACCAGCACCGATCGGGAGGAGTGCCACCAGCATGCCTGCCGCGACAGCCGGGAGCTGCGTCGGCGTCGTCGCGATCAGCAGCCCACACACCAGCGGCCCCGCTGCCGCAGCGTGCCACCACCGGACGAGGCCGCGATGTGGAATCGCGCCGACGCCGGTGACCAGGAGGCCCGCAGTGAACGCGATGAACCGGGCGTCATTGGGCACCACCCCGAGCGCTCGAAGCTCGAGCGGATCGAGGGTCGCCATGCCCTGCCACAGCGCGCCGAGCCCGAGCCCGGCAAAGACAAGCGCTGCCGACACCTCGCCCAGGCGCTCAGGCCTCGCGGTCCATGCCCGCAGCATGATCGGCAGCGCCAGCCAGAGCAGCAACCCGGTCATGCGCGACCCTTGTCGATGCCGTTGGTCGCGCCGATACTCGGAGTCAGATGTCGCTCCCACTCCGCCGTGAGGCACCCAGCCACAAGATGGCGCTCTCCCTCCGATTCGCGATGACCACCCCCGGCCGGTCGGTCGTGGCGCTTGAAGCGGACGACCTCCGCGTCGCGATGCAGGCAACCGATGCCACCGATGCACTCGGTGATCTCGCCCGCGCCGTGATCACGCTGCTCGAAGGCGAGGAACACGCATCGGTTGTCGTGGAGGATGCACCAGGTGTACACGAATGGAGTCTCGAACGCGCCGGTGACGTGGTGAACCTCAGGATTCACAGTTGGGCCGATCGCAGTTCGGGGAGCGCCGACCTGGTATTCTCGCAGGAGCGGACCGTGTCGCTCGCGTGCCCGCTTTCGGCACTTGCACGCGAACTCGTGCTGGTCCTCGATGTGCTCTGGGTCGGCCACGGACCCGACGGCTGGGCTCGGCTCTCGCCGAAGTACCCGTACCCCGCCACCGAGCGCCGGCGGCTGCGCCAGCTCTTCGCCGTCAAGGCACGACGCGACGCCGAACAACGCGCGAGCATCGAACCGCTCGACACCTGAGGACGGCCGACGGCGAGTCAGCCGCCCAGTAGTCGACGTTCGATGTCGGTCGCGCTCACGCCCGTGACGTCCAGCGTCTTGCGACGCGATACGTGTCCCCGCACCAGCGTGACATCGCTCGATGCAACACCGCACTTTGTGGCAATGAACACAACCAGCGCCTCGTTCGCCCTCCCGTCCACGGGCGGAGCGGCGAGGCGCACCTTGATGGCGTCGCCGTGTCTGCCGACGATGTTGCTTCGGGACGCGCCCGGCTGCACGTACACCGTCAGGCGCACGCCGCCGGGAGTGGCAGCAATCACGGAAACGTCGAGTCGCGCGCCGCACTGTCGCGCTGCGTCGTCGTCGACCCGCCGTCGAGGGCTTCTCGGCGGGAGCGTTCCATTGCCGCTTCCGCAACGATGGCGTCGATCGCCTCCTGATTCACGGTAACCTTGGCGCGCGAGCGAAGGATTGCGGCCAGCGCGCCCGGTGGTGGCCGATAGGCCAGCTTGCCGCCGGCGACCGTGTCAATCACAGCCGCTGTCGCGGCTCCGATTGGGCGCCCGCCGCCGATCGCCTGCCATGCGGCAACGAGCTCGTTGAGCGACGAGCGATACTGCGGTGCAAGCGCGGCGCGTGCAGCGGGAGTCGGGACACCCGCGGGGGCGAGCTGCCCCATGATCACTTCCTGTCGGGCAATGTTGGTGAGCAGCGTCGTGATCGCCGAATCAGCAACACCGGCGAGGTTGACCCGGTCGCGCGGCGGGACGACGGCAAGCCACAGTCGCGCCACCGCGGGTGACAGGCCCCCGCCCTTCCACGTCACCAGCGGTCCATCGCCGCCTGTGTCCTGCATCGGATCCGTCGCGAGTGCACGGAAGCGCTCAACTCCATCCTCCGTGACCTTGATGTCGTTCATCCAGCGCACGCTGTCGAGATACGCCTCGTGCGCGTACGCGGCGAGCCGGGGCGCCACCCAAGCCTTGAGCCCCGGGCGCGACTGTGCCATCGTGGCGCGCCTGAAGATGTGAGCACCGCGGGGCGATGGCGTGAGGTTGCTGACCTCGTTGGGAGCGAGATTCCACGTCACGCGCGCGATCGAGGGCGGCAGGTCGCTCCACTCGACGCCTGGGAGGTACCCGCCGCCGTCCTTGAAGACCGTATCCTCGGAATAGGCAGCGACCAGCGAGTCGAACCCCACGCCGGAGCGGGCACGATCGAGCGTCGACATCGCGAACTTGAGCTTGGTGCGCATGGCGAGGCTGGTGTCGCGCACGTCACCTGCGAAGAGCACCTGCTGAAAGACGCGAACCCAACCCAGATCGAAAACCGAGTCAGCCTGCGCGTCGGTGGGCGCGGGTCGCCCTTTGTACCGCTCGGTCGCAAACTCGGCCAGGATCCCGCGGCTTGCGTCGGGATAAAGTGCCTGGTCGACGATCGCCGAATCGCCGAGGTCAATCCCCTGGCCGACCGCATGCTGCAGCAGCGCGACGTCAATCCACGCGGAGACGACCAGGGCGGCCGCCGTACGGCTTGGTGGCTCGGCAATCTTCAGCAGGTACCGCTCAAGCATTTCTCCGGTGAGCTGGGCGCCTTCGGCATCCACGATTACCGCCTTGCGGGCGTCGTCAAGCGACGTTCCACCGGCACACGCGGCGAGGCCGACGGTCAAGACCAACGCGACGACCTGGGAAAAATGCAGCGCACGCGGCATCCGATTCAGCATGACATGCTCGGGAAGGAGGTTCATGCGCGAAACTTGGGACCGAGGAGGGCAAAGAGGCAAGCGGCGTGCTCCACTTCGTCGCCTTCGGCGACTTCGGTCGGGATGACACCGACCGAACTTCTTGCGGCTCGCGCAACCATTCCGCTACGGAACCGGCCTCGCCGCGGGCACCGCCGCGGGCTTGCGCGGCAACCGCTCATCGCGCTGTGCGGCCTGCCACGCGAACGCGGCCAGCACCGCCGAATTCCACTTCATGTCCTCCGGCTGGATCTTCTCGTACACGTCCATGTTCGAATGGTGCGTGCGCGAGCTGTAGTCGAGCCCATCCTGAATGAACTGGAAACCGGGCAGGCCGACACCATCGAACGACTGGTGATCGGTGCCGCCAGTGTTCGAAATCGTGAGGGTCTTCATCCCGTTGGCGTTGAATGGTGCCATCCACGCGGTGAAGATCGGCGCAACCGCTGCATTGCCCTGCTGATAGACGCCACGGATCTTGCCGCCGCCGTTGTCGACATTGAAGTACGCCGAAAACATCTCGTGCTCCTTGGTCGGCTTGATGCCGGTCGAGTCCCGCGTCGCGAAATGCCTGGCGACGTACGCACGCGACCCCAGGAGTCCCTGCTCCTCGCCCGTCCACAGCGCGATCCGGATCGTGCGACGCGGCTTGAGGTCGAGCGTCTTGAGGATCCGCATCGCTTCCATCATCGTCGCGGAGCCGGCGGCGTTGTCGGTCGCACCGGTGCCTGAGTGCCATGAATCGAAGTGCCCACCGATCATCACCACTTCGTCTTTCAGCGTTGGATCGGTTCCCGGAATTTCGGCGATCACGTTGAACGACGTCGAGTCGGCCGGGTAGAAGCGATTCAGCATCTCGAGTTCGAGCGTCACCGGGATGTTGCGCTCGCGCATGCGCCAGATGCGTCCATACGACTCGTAACCGACGTGCACCATCGGCACTTGCGCCGCCTTGAGGTCGCGACGCGCCCCGTTGTCGGTGAACAGTGTGCCGTCGCCGCCGCGCGCGAGCATCAGGATCGCACCAACACCTTCCTGCTCCATCCAGCGCAAGGCCGAGGTGTCGGTGGTGACGTTGAAGCGACGCGCCGGACCCGCCCCGCCGGGACCGCGTCCGGCGAAGCTGCTGCCCGGGGCCGGTGGTGCTGCTAGTGCCATTTCGGCGAGGCGTTCATCGGTGAGTCGCGTGGCGTCGGGGGTGAACTTGCTCGACGGCAGCCCGTTCGGCTGGGTCAGCATGATGAACTGGCCCGCGAGCTTGCCAGTGTACATCGCCTTGAACGAGTCCAGCGTCATCGCCGTGTCCGACGGCACGATCACCACCCCACCGGTCACCTTGCCGCGTGTGCCGGCCGACCACGCCCGCGGCGCAGCTTGAACCTGGAAAAAGTTCGGTGCAGTCGAAACAAACGTGAATCGTTCGTTGGCCCAACCCAGTCCAGCCGGCGTCGACCAGCCCTCGAGGGCGACGTTGCGCAGGCCCCAGCGTTTCATCGTGCTCGCGGCCCAGTTGCCCGCCTTGGTCAGGTTGGGCGACCACGAGAGGCGCGGCCCGTGGACATCGGTGAGCCAGCTCATGATGTCCATAACCTGGGATCCGTTCATCGCCTCAGCCCGGATCCGGTCGATGGTGGCAACATCGATCGGTTCCTGGCCCCCAAGGGGCGTCACGAGCGCGGCGGCGGCGAACACAGCGAGACAGCGCGAGCGGATGACGGTCAACGGGCGCGCGCCAGCCGGTACGGCGTGGAACATGACAGACTCCGATGGAGGGGTGGGCAGACGAGCAGTGTACGCGTGGGGCAGCTGCGCGGTTAGCGAGAAGCGAGAAGCGGGTGTCGAGAAGCGAGAAGCGAGAAGCGAGAAGCGAACCCTCCCGCTTCTGGCACCCCCATGGAGCGGAGGGGGATCGAACCCCTGACCCCCTGCTTGCAAAGCAGGTGCTCTCCCAGCTGAGCTACCGCCCCCATGCGGGCAGCAAACTAGCGGGCTTGGGGCGGGCAGTTAAGTCCCCGGGTGCTGCCTGTACCCATCCGAGCGGCAATGGCGAGGGCGGACGCTTCTCGCTTCTCGCTTCTCGCTTCTCGCTTCTCCCTACAGGCTATACCCCACCAGTACCAGGAACGTCCTCGTCTTCGAGTCCACCCCCGACGTCAGCTTGTTGAGGTCCGACAGGCCCCAGTTGTAGCGCCCCTCAACCGACAGCTTGCCTCCAAGCTTGATTCCTGCGCCGAGTACTGCGCCGTAGTCGCGATCCTTGACGGTGTCGCTGGGACAATCAAGCTCGTCCGTCTTGCAACTCAACCGCAATCCCACCGACGGCCCCGCGTACGCGAACGGCTGCAAGCCGGGAATCGGCAGTGAGACTTTGAGCAGGATCGGAATCTCGGCGTAGTCGAGCCTCACCGCGGTCGACGACGGCGATCCGTCGCCGTTGACTCCTTTCTGGACGTACAACAGTTCCGGCGCGAGCCGGAACAGCCCGAACCCGAGCTCGAGCCCGATTCCAGCGGCGAATCCGGTCCGCGTTTCGAAATCAGGTTGCTTGTTCGACAGGGTCGCAAACGAGACCCCGCCTTTGATGGTCAATGAACCCTGAGCGGCCAGAGCAAGCGGCATCGTGAGCAGCGCGGCAACAACGAGGGCGGATTTGCGCATTGGGATTCTCCATTTGTGATGTGACCAAGGTGACGAATCACCCGGACGTCGATGCACCTCCGCTACATGGACGGTCGACTGTCGACTTATGACGTCATCGTCGGCTTCACCACCAGGTTCTCGATGAAAAACTCCATCATCCGCTGGTGGTTCATCGATGAGTGCCCCTGATCCGGCCCGACCATCACGTCAAAGCTCTTCCCCGCCTTCTGCAACGCCCGGATGAGCTGCATCGCGTTCGACGGATGCACGTTGTTGTCAGCGGTGCCGTAGTAGAGCATCAGTCGGCCCTTGAGCGAGTCGGCGTAGGTCATCGCCGACCCTGCCTTGTAGCCGTCGGCGTTCTCCTGCGGAATCCACATGTAGCGTTCGGTGTAGATCGTGTCGTAGTGGTCCCACGCCGTCACGGGCGAAGACGCCGCCGCGGCCTGGAACGCATCGGGGTGGCGCAGCAGCGCCAGTGCCGAGACGTAGCCGCCGTACGACGTGCCGTAGATGCCGACGCGATTCCGGTCGACATACGGACGTTGCCACAGCGCGCGCACCCCCGCTGCCTGATCGTCCACCTCGACGGTGCCGAGCTTCATGTAGATCGCATCCATGAATGCCTTGCCGCGCCCACTGGCGCTGCGCGAATCGAGCGACAGCACGAGGAACCCGTACTCGCTCCGTGAATGTGGCAACGTGAAGGTCTCACGTGCACCATTGCTCCCTGGACCGGCATACACCTCCACGAGCACCGGATACTGCTTCGAGGGGTCGAAGCTCGACGGCTTCGACAGCATGCCGTGCAGCTCGGTGACGCCATCTGCGGCCTTGTAGGTAAACAGCTCGACCGGCTTGAGCCCAAGCTGGTTGAACTGCGACATGTCACTGGCGGCGAGTTCGGTGACGAGCTTCCCGTTCGCGTCCAGAATGCGTGTCGTCGGCGCGATGTCGTGGGCCTGCGCGACATCGACGAAGTGCCTCCCGTCGGGTGCCATGCTGATCGTGTGATGGAGCGTCGGATCGGTCAGTCGGCGGTCACGCTTGCCGTCAAGTCCGACACGGTGGAGCTGCAGCTTCATGTGATTGTCGCCACTGCGCGCCATGTACCAAAGCACCCCTGCCTTTTCGTCCACCCGCACGACGTTGGCGACCTCGAACGGGTGCTTGGTCAGAGTGGCCAGAAACTTTCCATCGAAGTTGTAGAGGTAGAAGTTCTTGAAGCCGGTGCGTTCCGAGCCCCAGATGAATCGCTGCTTGTCGGCCAGCCAGCGAATGTCCGGATGGTTCGCGGTCCAGCTTGCTGGCCAGGCTTCGCGCACCACCACTCGGCACCTGCCCGTCGCGGGCGAACACGCGGCGAACTCCATCACATTCTGGCGCCGGTTGGTGCGATTGACCGTGACCTCCCGACCATCGGGCGACCAGCCGACGTTGTACACGTAGTGACCGACCACGTCGTTGGTGAACGATTTGCCATCGCGGACGTCGATCGACACCGACTTCTTCGCGGCGACATCATACACAAACAGGTCGACCACCGGATTCGGCGATCCCGCCTTGGGATACGCTTCGGTGTCAACCGTGCTGTAGAGCTTGGTCTGGTCCATTTGCAACAGGTAGTCGGGCACCGGCTTTTCGTCGAAGCGGTAGTACGCGATCTGCGTGCTCGTCGGGTTCCACCACATGGCACTGGTCTGGCGCAACTCCTCGCCGTACACCCACGACGCCGTGCCGTACTTGATCCGGTCACGCGCGCTGCCGTCGGTGGTGATGACCGTCTCGTTGGCACCGGCGGTGTCGCTCATCCACAGATTGCGATCACGATGCGTGGCCTTGAGCTTGCCGTCAGGTGACACGGCCGACTCCACCTGACGGCCGCGGGCTACACCCGATCCGCCACGTGCACCGCTGCCCGGTGCAGCAGCAGTGGTAGCCGCCGCCTCGACGAGCGTGCGACCCGCGACATCGTATCGCCACCGCTTCCCGTCGCGCCCGAACTCAAGCGCCTTCCCCGAATCCGTCCAGGCGAGCATGGAGACGGTGCCCAGCTTGACGGAACCCGGGATCTCCTTGCTCATTTTCTGGAACTGCTCGTACCCAGGCATGGTCTTGAGCCTGTCCTGAGCCGAGGCGTCGGCAAGCCCGCACACCACGAACGCGCTGGTCCAAAATCCCGCCATGCGGCGAGCCGCACTCCGCTGCTTCATCCTGAAACTCCTTGAGTGTACAGATTTCATGCTCAGCGCGTCTCCAGAGGGCCGCTGACCCAACCGGCCCGCCACCGTACTTCTCGGGAGACCCGCCGCCATGCCGCTCGGCACGCAGATCGTCTGGCTCTTCGTGCTCGCCATCCCGGTCGCCTGCCTCACGTGGTCGGTGACCAATGAGGAGGTCTTTCGGGACCTCCGGGAATTCTGTGAAGTCCGCAGTACGCGTTGTACGCGGGTCTACCAACGAAAGTTCTTCTACCTCTTCACCTGCGAGTACTGCTTCAGCCACTACGTGTCGCTGCTCGCCGTCTGGGTCACAGGCTTCCGCCTGCTCCACGACGGGTGGCGGGGCTTCGTGATCGGCTGGCTCGCGGTCGTCTGGATCGCCAATCTGTACATGAGCATCCATGCCCGGCTCAAGGTGTCGATCAAGAGCGAGCGGGTGGGGGTGCAGTTGAAGGAGGAGAAACTTGGCGATGAGCTCTAGGCGCGACACGCATGTCGCACCTATTGCATCTTCCAGAACGTGATCCCTCCCGCCTGCTGTCCAACGTCGACCGACGCGACCCGAACGCGTGCCTTGAGATCATAGATATCGACCTTGCCAGGCTCGGCGCCCACGCCCTCGCTACTCACGAACGCGTAGCGGGAATCGGGCGAGATGACGGTGCCATGCGTGACCGTCGTTGAGCTCTTCACCTGCATCACCGACGCACCAGTCGCAAGGTCGAACAGCTGCATGGCGCCGCCCTGCTTGAGCGACGCGACCAGCAGCGTACCATCCGGAGACACGGCCAGATTATATGGGCCGCGCCCGGTGGCCAGACGACGGGTGACGAGCCACGTGGCCCGGTCGATCTCGATGATCTGGTCAGCCTTGTTGCACGCGACGTAGATCTTTTTTCCGTCAGCCGACGGTTGCGCCCACGTCGGGGAGCAGGTGGCCGGCGGCATCGTTGCGCGGGTGACGTGCCTCGCGTGGACTGCCGGCGCGATGGCTGGCAGCGCACGTTCCTTCCCGTTCGCGAGCGAGAAGCGCCGCGACACCGCAAATGCGCGGGTGTCGATCTCGACGAGCTGGTCATCCATCATGCACGTCGAATAGTGGTAATCGCCGGCCGGTGCAACCCGCGAACCGTGCGGCATCACACAGGTGGTGATGCGCGCCACTTCTTCGCTCGTCGGCGTGTACACTACCGACACCGACGACGGCACCATCTCACCGTGCAAGTTGAAATTGACCACGAACGCATACAGGCCATCGGGGGTCACGTCGATCGACGCCGGGAAAAAGCCGAGAAACGTGCCCGGACCCACGAGCGTGTCGGCACCAAGCGCGTAGCGCCAGTACTTGCCGTCGGGCGAACCGTGTCCGGTGGTCAGGTGCAGAAACTGACCGTCGGCCGAGACCTGCAGGCCATGGGGGCCTTCCATTTCGACGGCGGACTCGCCAACCGGTGTGGTTTTCTCCACCATCGCGCCGTCGGGGCCGAAACGAATCCGGTGCATCAGGTCGGCGCTTTCCGCTCCGACGTAGACCCAATAGGTCGTGACCGGACGCGGCGGCTGGGCGCCCTGCGCGCCGACCCGAGCGACGAAACCTTGCGTCAGGAAGGCGAGCAGGAGAAACGATTGGTTGCGGCGGGCGGGCGTGAGACCCATTATCTGTTGTTACCTCTGCACCAGGATGTCCCAGTGCTCGTCACCCGCGTCGCTCAGTGCGGGATGGTGGTGAGCGTCCCGTACTCGAGGATTGTTACCCATGAACGTAACGTCGTCTTCGCGCTTCGTCAGGACATTCGTCACGGTGCTCGCCGTCGCGCTGTGCAACACACTCCCGGTCATCGCACAGCAAACTCCGGTCGCTCCACCCGTCCGCCCCATTGCGCGCCTCGCCGCAGAACCTGCCTCCCTGAAGATCCAGGCTGGCCAGAGTGCGTCGCTCAAGGTTACCGCGTACGACGCGCAGGGCGTCATCATCGCCGACGCGGCGATCCGCATATCCGGTAACCGCACCTTGATCCAGGTCGGCGACGGGACGGTGACGGCGCTGCGCGCCGGTGCGTTCGAGCTGATCGCCAGCGGACCCGGCACCGCCGGTTCACCGGCGACCATCCTTCGGATTCCGGTGACCGTGAGCTGGCCCGCCGTCGCGACCGTGGAGATCACGCCCGAGCCAGGTCGCCTGTACACCGGCGTGACGCTCGGCCACCGGGCCCGGGCGCTGCACGCCGACAAGTCGGTGCGACCGGCCGATGCGCTGACCCTCCGGTGGCGCAGTTCGGCCCCCACCGTCGCGAGCGTCGACCGTCACGGCAACGTCACTGCCCATCGTGCCGGTCCCGTGGTGATCACGGCGGACGCCGATGGGACTCGCGGAACGACATCGTACACCGTCGTCGCCAACCCGGTCGCGTCGGTCGCGATCCAGATGAGCGACACCGTCCTCCGAACCGGCGACGTCGTTCACCTCAAGGCCGCAGCGATGCGCGCCAGTGGAACTCAGGTCACGGATGTGCCGATCACGTGGAGTTACACCTACGTCCCGGACGACACGATCGCCGCACCCGGTGCGACCGGTGTGATCGATCGCGGGCTCTTCACCGCGGAAGTACCGGGGCGTTACACCCTGTTGGCAACCGCGGGCAACGCCACCGCACGCAGCGTGGTGGAAGTGCGGCCGCGTGACGTCCGCCGCCGGATCACGCCGCAGGGGCGTGGCAACATCAACCATGTGCATACGTCCGATTTCTGGCCCTGGTCGGGCAAGGACGGCCGCGACTACGCCCTCGTCGGCACGTGGGGCGGCGACGGCTGGGCCTACGTGATGGATATCACCGACATGACGAACATCACGAAGTCGGATTCGGTGAAAATCGATGCCCGTGTGATCAACGACGTCACCGTGTCGCCCGACGGTCGTTACGGCGTGCTCTCCCGTGAGGGGGCATCGAATCGCGTCAACGGCGTGGTGATCCTCGACCTGGCCAACCCGGCCCATCCGAAAGTGGCCGCAACATTCGATCAGGAGCTGACCGGCGGCGTCCACAACATGTTCGCCACCAACGATCACCTCTTCGCCGTCTCGGGCGGCGACAAATACGTCATCGTCGACATGAAGGACATCTACAAGCCGACCCTCGCCGGCGAATACAACCACCCCGATTCACGGATCCACGACGTGTGGGTCCATGACGGCATTGCCTACTCGTCGGAGTGGGGAACGGGTGTCGTGGCCGTGGACGTCGGGAACGGCACGTATGGCGGCACCATCGCCAAACCGGTCCTCATCGCGACGTACGGCACCACCAGCGGGGCCACGCATGAGATCTATCCCTACTTCCAGAAGTCGACCGGCAAGGTGTACCTCTTCCTTGGCGATGAGATCATGTCGCGCGAAGGTCGGGTATGGGAGGGCTCGAACTATTTCAACGACCTGTTCGGCGCGTCACCGAAGCGGGGCGGCGTGGCGCAGACGTCGGCGGGATACACCCACATCGTCGACTTCACCGATCCGAGAAACCCGAAGAACATTGCGAAATATCATCAGGAGGAGTTCGGCGCGCACGACATCGTCGTCGAAGACGACGTGATGTATCAGGCCTACTATGACGGCGGTGTACGGATCGTTGACGTCTCGGGAGAGCTGCTCGGGAACCTCGCCGAGCAGCGGCGCGAGATCGCGGTATTCAAGCCGTTCGATCCGCAGGGATTCACCGCGAACGCGCCGTTCGTGATGAACGCGATGCCGTGGAAGGGGCACATCCTCTTCACGGATTTCAACAGTGGGCTGTGGGCGGCGAAGCTGGAGCCAAAGCCGGGGATGGTGCCGTAGCGGTCGACTTTCGGCTGACGACTAGTTCCGCACCAGCCTGGCCGCCACCCGCTCCGCTGCCCGTACGCCTCCCCGCATGGCGTCGGCCACTGACGATCCATCCCGCCAGGCCCCCGCGAAGGCGATCGCCGGGTGCGCCGACTCGACGTCGTCGGCCGCCTGCAGCCGCGCGGCGTGGCCTGCGACGGGCTGCGGCAGGGCGTCATGCCAGCGGGTGATCTCGGTGAACACCGGTTCGCCCTTCGCGCCGAGGAGGTGCTCCATCTCGCGGCGGACGACAGCGCGCAGGTCGCCGTCGTCGGCGCTCACCAGGTCGCGGTGGCGCACACCACCCGCCATGCTTGTGAGGAGCACGTGATCTGCCGGCGCGCGTCCGGAAAACATCGTGGCTGGAAACGCAGTCACGAGTACGTGACGTCGTTCACTTGCGGGTACGAGCATGCCACTCCCGTCCAGGGCATGCTGCACCGCGGTGCGGCGATACCCCAACGTGACCGTCACCACCGACGCGAGCGGCATCCCAGTGATGAGCGAGAACAGGCCAGCGTCGATGCCGTCGATCGTGATCCGATCGAGCGCGGGCAACGGCACCGCAATCACGGCCGCATCGTAGCGGTGCCGCTGCTCTCCCGACCCGACCGCAACACCGGGTGCCATGAGCGAAACGCGATCGACGGCGGCGGCCACGCACCGCTCGGGCCCGAGTGCGGCAGCAAGTTGCGTGGCCACATCACCAGCGCCTGTGGCCCCGGTCCACGGCCCGCGGTGTCGTTCGGTGCTGGCACGACGGCGGGCCTGCATCCCCGCGCGCATCGCGCCGCGAAGCACTGAGCCACCGTCGCGCTCGTAGGCCACATGCGCCGGGAAGAGCACGCGTGCCAGCAACTGTGTGACATCACCGCCGGTGCTGCTCGCGACAATCGGCTCGATCATCCGCATCGCGACTTCACTACCGAATCGTCGGCGAGCGAACGCATCGACGGACTCGTCGTCATTCACTGGTCCTGGGGCCAGGAACGGTTCCTTCAGGAGGCGGAGCCGGCCTCGGACCGACAGCAGCGGCGAGGCGACCAGCTCACCGGGCGACAACGGGACCGCGATCGGGACACCGTGATGTACCACGAACCGGCGACGTACCTCGGGAGCGACACGCACGCTGCGCTCCGTTACGCCAGCGGCCTTGAGCAGCGTCCGAACCGGCGCCTCGGGCTCAGCGATGGTATGTGCCCCCGCTTCCACCACCCAGCCGCCGCGCCGCACCGTCTGGAGCATGCCGCCGATGGCGTGTGACTCGAAGAGGTGCACCTCGCAGTCGAGTTCGAGGAGGCGGTGCGCCGCCAGGAGTCCGCTGGCTCCCCCGCCGATCACCGCGACGTGCGGGCGGGTCAACGCGCGGCGCGCCGGAGCGGTCGCGTCATCGCGGGGCAGCCACGCGGACGCCGTAGGGCGCGGGGTCAAGCAGCGCGAACGTCGTTCCATCAGCAATCTGCTCGACGCTCGCGACATACTGACCGGCGTGTGCCATGTCGGCAACGTGGATCTGGGCGAGTGTGCCGCTGGCCATCGGCCCGACGACGAGGATGTGGACTCCGGAGGCGTCGGTGTTCGACGTGATGTCGTAACCCGGCGCCGCCGTGACGCTATCGATCGGACCACCGCTCACGGTGATGATGATCGCTCCGTCGGTGTCCCGGGGGGCATCCAGCATGATGGGGAGCAGCCCACCAACGGGCGCCGGCGCGACGTCGGCGGCGCACGCTGCAAGGGTCAACGCGAACGCGACGAGTACCCGGCGCATCAGCGCGTCACCCCGCTGGCCCGCAGCCGCGTGAGGGCAGGCGGGATGGCCTGCCGTGTCCGGCGCAACCACGCCAGCAGGTCGCCGAGGTCATACCCACCGTTGCGATTGCCCGTGGTATCGAGATACGCCGTCGCGGACCCGGAAAGCGCGGTCCCGCCGAGGAGTGCGCGGGTGGCGACAACCGGATCGACCGCGACTGGCGCGATGAACTCGGCTGTCACCGACCAGGGACGGTGCATCGTGAGATCGAGCATTGGTTGCGCCGACACTGTGTCGCCCCTCCAGCTGACGAATTCCGCCCCACCCGTCGGCACCGCCGCGATCCGTGCCGACCTGCCGCTGGCGACAAACGTTCCCTCGCCGATCGCTGCAGGATACGTCGACGTCGCGGTCCCCGCCCCCGACACCCGGACCCGCAACTGGTGGAGCACATCGAACCCCGCCTGCAATTCGGGTGGCGGGTCGGTACCGATCGCCAGCGTTCGCGACCGCGGTCCGCCGTCGCTCCACCCCGTGAAGCGCGCGGCAGTCCGACCGACGAGCGACACCTGGAGTGTATCCACCGTGATCGAGAGCGTGTCACCGGCCGCCACGATCTCGTTCCAGTGCGTCGTCGTCACCCCGTCGACCGTCACCCTGCCCTGTGGGATCCCCGACGTCACACGCATGACCGCTCCCCGGACCAGCCGCACACGGACGCGGCCATCCGCCAGCGCCACGATGCGATCGAGACGGAGGCCAAGCGGCGCGAGCAGGTCCCAGTTTCGCGCAACCGGATCGCGCATCAACCCGAACGTCGTGCGTCCGCTCGTGCCGGGCCACGGATCGCCGCCATCGCCACGGTTGCGGTACCCGGTGATCGACGAGCGGAGCTGCTCGAGACCGTCGGCCTGAATCAGCGCGACACCCGGGTTGCTCCCCACGTTGACCGTGTTGCTCGACAGCGTCGACGCGATACGCGGTGCGTCGATGCGCCAGACCAGAAGGCCCGGCCCTTTCGCCCGCTTGAACGCCGGGTTCATCATCGCGGTATCGGGGCCGATCGCCTGACGATTCTCAAGCAGCAACGCAACGCCGGGCAGGTCTGTCGCGACGTGATAGACCGTATCGCTGAGCTGCACGGCACGCGCATCGATCGTGCGCCCGGATGCGAGTGTGTCCACCGCAACCCAGCCGAGTCGCACCAGCGACCATGCCTCGAAACTCGACGGCGACGATGGCCGGGCATAATTGCCGGAGCCCATCAGCCCCCATTCGCCGATACCCTCGGTGCCCCCGCCACGATCAGTGTCATACAAATCAGGCAGTCCGAAGGCGTGCCCAGTCTCGTGGGCCACGGTGCCGATGGGCATGATCGCGTCTGGCGTGCACGCCCCGTTGCCACCGAGCGCGCTCTGCATCGTGTAGGAGTTGACCCGAAGGAATTCCCCAGGCATCGGGAGCCCGTTGGGCCCGCGACGGGGCGTGCGGGTGAGATACGCGCTACCGATCCATCCCTGGATCGTGAATCGGTGGGCCCAGATGCCCGGACCCCCACACGCACCGTCGATGCGCGGCTGCAGGAACGTCACCAGGTCCACCACGCCGTCGTCGTCACCCGAGTTGGGCGATCCGTCGGGTCCGTCGTTGTCGAAGGCGTTCCACTCGACGTCGCCGTCGGGGCGACGCGAAACCGAATCAAGCACGGCGACGAGCAGTTCGGCCATCCGGCTGACCGGGCGTGCAACGCACGGCGCGTACACGCCGATCCCGTTGCAGCCGTCCTGATAGTAGGCAGCCGTGCCATCGAGCGGGGTCCAATCGAACACCTGTCCATCAATCACGACGTTGCCGCGAGACGCCAGCGCGTAAAAACTCCGCAGCGAGAACGCGCGTCCGACGGCGACCGCACTGAAGAAGAGGTCTTGATACTGGGCGCGATTGAACTGGCCTGCCGCATCACGAAACTCGAACGGAACGACGGGAAGGAAGTACCGCCCTCGAACGGTCAACGCGGGGGCGTTGAGCCGCGCCAACGCCCCGCCCCGGAGCGCGGCCGCACGCTCCGCGGCGATCCGCTCTGCGGTGCGTCGCCATCCGCCAGTCACGGCAATGTCAAAGCCCCTGATCTCGAATTCTCCGGGCCGCGCCCGGGGCCAGGACTGTCCGACGGCGATCTGCGCGATGCAAGTGACCAGAAATGCGGCAGCCAAGCTCCCCCGGTGAACCAGGTGAAACCTTCGCTTCAGCCCTGATTCCGCTTGTGCCACCACCCTGCTGGCCGTAATTTCCCCCTTGCTCACGTCGCAAAGTTGAACCATTCGATCGCGAACTTCCACCTGTGGTCGCGAGGGCTCGTGGAGACCGAAACGTTGCAGACCCCAGTGGCGCTCTTCGACAAGTGCCGGCAGTTCACCCGCGCCCGTGAAATTCAGGCGGCAGGGCTCTACCCGTACTTCAAGCCGATCTCGGAGTCTGAAGACACCGTCGTCGTCATCGAAGGCAAAAAGCGCATCATGCTGGGCTCGAACAACTACCTCGGGCTCACCCACCATCCCAAGGTCCTCGACGCCGCCACCAAGGCCCTTCATCGTTACGGGGCAGGCTGCACCGGCTCGCGCTTCCTCAACGGCTCGCTCGACCTGCATGAACAACTCGAAACGGCCCTCGCCGAGTTCCTCGGCAAGGAATCGTGTATGGTCTTTTCTACCGGCTATGGCGCCAATCTCGGGCTGATCGCCGGGCTGCTCGGTCGGGGTGAGACGGTGTACCTCGACAAGCTCGACCATGCGTGCATTGTCGACGGCGCGAAACTCTCGTTTGGTGAGACCCAGCGATTCAATCACGGCGACCTCGCCGGCCTCGCCCGCAAGCTCGAGCAGAATCAGAGCGGCAAGGGCACGATGATCGTGGTCGATGGCGTGTACTCGATGGAAGGCGACATCGCTGACGTGCCCGAGCTGGTGAAGATAGCGCGCCGGTTCGGTTGTGCCCTTGCCGTCGACGATGCCCACGCCCTTGGCGTGCTCGGCCCGCGGGGCGACGGGACCGGCGCGCACTATGGACTGCAGCACGAGGTAGACATCATCGCGGGCACGTTTTCGAAGTCGCTCGCGTCGGTCGGTGGGTTCCTCGCCGGTGAAGATCAGGTGATCCACTATCTCAAGCACCACGCGCGCCCATTCATTTTCACGGCATCGCTGCCGCCGGCCAATACGGCGGGCGTGCTCGCCGCGCTCGAGGTGATGCAGCAGGAGCCGGAACGGCGCGATGCGTTGTGGGTGAACGCTCGCCACCTCCAGCAAGGGTTCACCGCGCTCGGCTTCGAGATCGGCCCGACCGAAACGCCGATTGTGCCGGTGCTGATCGGTCCGCTCGACACGACGTTCCTTTTCTGGCGCAAACTGTACGACGCAGGGGTGTTCACCAACCCGGTGGTACCGCCCGCCGTGCCGCCGTCGCAGTGCCGCCTCCGGACCAGTGTCATGGCGACGCACACCGCCGACCAGATCGACCAGTCGCTCGAAGCGTTCGGTCGGATCGGGAAGGAGTTGGGGGTTATCTGAGCGACGCGCCGGTGATCCGGCGCGTCGAGACGCCGCAGGATCTCGACCGTTTCATCGACCTGCCCTACCGGTTGCATCGGCGGGACCGCAATTGGGTCCCGCCGCTTCGCGCCGAAGTGCGCAAGCTGCTCGACCGCGCGAAGAACCCGTTTTTTCAGCACGGCGAAGCCGCCTACTTCCTGGCTGAACAGGGTGGCGCGGTGGTCGGTCGGATCGCCGCCATCCACAACCGGCTGCACAACGAGATCCACGCCGATCACGTCGGGTTTTTTGGCTTCTTCGAATCCGTCAATGACTTCCGCGTGGCCGCGCCGCTGCTCGATGCGGCGGCGAACTGGATTCGTGCTCGCGGTCTCGACACCCTGCGGGGCCCGGCCTCGTTCTCGACCAACGACGAATGCGGCCTGCTGATCGAAGGCTTCGACACCCCCAACACGATCATGATGCCTCACAACCCGCCGTATTACCTCACGCTGCTCGAGACCGCAGGATTCACCAAGGCGAAGGACCTGATCGCGCTCGAAGGCGGATCAGCGGCCGGCCCGGTGGAGCCGCCACCGCGCACGACCCGCGCGGTCAACCTCCTGCTTGAGCGTTACGGCATCACGATCCGCACGCTCGACATGAAGGATTTCCCCGCCGAGGTCGAGCGGATCAAGAAGCTCTACAACGCGTGCTGGGAGAAGAACTGGGGTTTCGTCCCGATGACCGAAGCGGAGATTGACAAGCTGGCCGCTGATTTTCGGCCGGTGATTGTGCCGGGCATGGTGTCGTTCGCCGAAAAGGATGGCGCGCTGATCGGGTTCGGCATGAGCATTCCCGACCTGAACGAGGCCCTTCGATCGAACCGCGATGGCCGGATGTTTCCGGGTGCGCTCAAGCTGCTCTGGATGCTCAAGATGAAGAAACTCACGCGCTCGCGGATCCTCCTCCTCGGCGTGGTCCCCGCATGGCGGGGCAAGGGCCTCGACAACGCACTGTGTCATCGCATCTGGCTCGGATCCGCGAAGATCGGCATCGGGTGGGGCGAAGGTGGTTGGGTCCTCGAGGACAATCCCGCGATGCTCCAGGCGCTGAAGAAGAACGGCTTCGTCGAGTACAAGACCTATCGGCTGCTCGACCGCCCGACATGAAGGCGCTGGTGACCGGGAGCACGGGATTTGTCGGCGGCCACCTCGTCGATCGGCTGCTGGCGCGGGGCGACACGGTCACCGCGCTGGTTCGCAGTGAGACCCGCGCCGCCCGCCTCGCTGAACGCGGTGTGCGGCTGGTGACCGGCGACCTTGCCGATCAGGCAGCGTTGATCGCGGCAAGTGACGGACAGGACGTCATCTACCACGCGGCAGCGCTCACCGGGGCGGTGAACGAAGCGGCGTTTCTGGCAGTAAATCGTGACGGTACGGCGAACGTCGTACGCGCTGCCCGAAGCGTGGGGGGGTCGGCGCGCATCGTGCTGGTGAGTTCGATGGCGGCAGGCGGCCCAGCCCGGCGCGGGATACCAAAGCGTGATCCATCGAACGACTCGCCCGTCACCATGTATGGTCGCAGCAAGCTCGCTGCCGAACGGGTGCTCGACGATGCTGCGACGCCGTGGGTCGTGGTGCGCCCGCCTACGGTGTACGGCCCGCGCGACCGCGACAACCTGCTCGCGATCTTCAAGACGGCACGCTTCGGCATCGCCCCGATCTTTGGTGACGGTTCGATGGAGATCTCGCTGATCCATGTCGAGGACCTGGCCGACGCGCTGGTGCTCGCTGGCACGACCGCCGGCATCGAACGGCAAACGTTTTACGTCAATCACCCCGAAATCACCAGCACCGCAACACTGGTGCGCCTGATCGGTCACGCGGTCGGTCGGTCGCCGACGCTGGTGCCGATCCCGCGTTGGCTGGCGCACACGGTGCTGACCGCGACCGGCGGGATCGCCGCACTGCTCGGCCGCAGGACGATTCTCCGGGCCGACAAGACTCATGAATTCTTCCAGGACGCGTGGACCGCCGACCCAACGGCGTTCATCGCGGCGACCGGATGGGCACCGCAGTTCAACGCCGCCAGTGGGATCGCGCATACCGCCGCGTGGTATCGCGAGCAGGGCTGGCTCTGATTACCTCACGGATGCGGCGCGTCGACTGGATGATTTCGGGGTACGGTGTGTTCGTCGCCGCGATTGCACTGACGCGACTCGAGTTCGCTGGCACACCGCTCATCGTCCTCGGCCACCTCGCGCTCCCGCTCCTGGCCGTGCTCGCGGCGCATGCGCCCCCGACGCGCACCGGACGCTTTCTCAAGGCGTATTACCCGGTCATCCTGCTCACGGGACTCTACTCGGCCATCGACGTCCTGAACCGCTTCGGCACGACGCACGTGTGGGACGCACCGATCCAGCAACTCGAGGCGATGCTGTTCGGTGGCCAGCCGGCGCGCGACTGGTGGCGAGCGGCCCCAAGCGCGTTCTGGTCGACGATCCTGCACTCGGTGTACTTCTCGTACTACCTGATCGTTCCGCTGCCGCTGATCGTGTTTGCGGCGACTCGGCGCAACGTGGCGCGCGAGCGTTACGTCGACGGACTCATCGCGACCTTTCTGCTGTGTTACGTCTGCTACCTGCTGTTCCCCGTCGCCGGCCCGTACTACGAGTTTGCCCGCCCCGAGGGTGCGTTCGTGAGCAACGGCCCGGCCCACCTGGTGTACGCGATCCTCGAGCGAGGCAGCGCGTACGGTGCGGCGTTTCCGTCGTCGCATGTCGCCGCGACGGTGGCGGCGACGGTGGGCGCGTGGCATGGATCACGGCGGCTGGGCGCGCTGCTCGCCGTTCCAACGGCCCTGCTCGCAATCGGCGTGGTGTACTGCCAGATGCACTACGCCATCGACAGCATCGCGGGCGTCGCGCTCGGTTTGACCGTGCCGTTCCTTGTGACGGCCGGGCACCACGACGATGCGGGGACGCCCGATGGACGTCCCCGCATCATCACTACGGCCGGCAACGCGCTTACGGCGTGACGGTAAGCTTGCCCTTCATCCCCATCGCGACGTGCGGCAAGCACGAGAAGGCGTACTCGCCAGCGGGTGCGCCCGCGAACGAGATGGTCACTGAACCGCCAGCATCAAGCAGTTCGCTCGACATCGGGCCCTGACGATTCGGGATCGCGGCGTCGAGGATTGCCTGGGCGCCTTCCGGCACGGCGTCGAACTGGACGTTGTGCAGTCCGCCTGACACGCTCTTGAACACGACCACGTCACCACTCTTGATGGTCAGGTCGGCGGGAAGGAACTTGAACTCTGTTCCGACCTGGACCATTTGAACTTCGTGCGTGGACCCGGTCGCGGCGGGTGCCGCAGCCGGTGCCGGGGCAGCCATGCCGGTCGTGTCACCAGTGGCGGCCGTGTCATCGGCCTTCTTGTCGCCGCATGCTGCCAGAACGAGGACGGCAGCAGCGAGCATCGCAGGAACGCGCATTCTGTGTATTGCCTCACGCCTGATGATGTTGTGTGCCGTCGTTGCCCCCCGGCAACGACGGCTCCCGTCCACCAGGAACCCGGGAAGCCCCAAGGATAACGGCGTGTGTGTTGTCGGCGGTAGTGCAAACTGCTGTTGATCGCAGCGGTGGCGTGCTAGTTTGCGCCCACTGTAGCTGGCACTGCCTTCAACTGGTTTCTCATGGCTTCTGCTCCACCGTGTCGCCGCCTCGGGCGCCAATGCCGCACGCTCGACGTCACGATCCGGGTCGCCGCGCTCGAAGGCGACGAAGACCATGACGGCACCTGGCTCTTCGGCCACACGCAACGGATCGACTTCGGGCCGACCTTTGAAGAAGACGACGAAATCTGGGCAGCCGCATCGATCCACGTTCCGTGCCGCTACCTGAAGGAGCAGACCGACGGAACGCAACGGTGCGGCGCGTGGGGCTACACCGGTCGCGTGCCCGACGTGCCACGGGCTCCGGCGCCGCGGCGTCTGGGCGGCAATCGATTCGCCCTCTTCGACCGAGGACGCTTCGTGACGCGGCGGATCGCTCCGCCCGTAGCGCCAGCAGCGGTAAAGCGCGCTCTGCCACTCGCGCCAGCATCGGCCAATCCGTGCGCCACGGCCCAGTGCCGGACCGCCGACAACCGGCTCGGCGCGGCCTGTTGCCGCGACCTCCAGATCCAGATCCACTGCACCAGGCGCCAGACCCGGCTCGAGGCCCTCATCCGCAGCCGGAAGTCCCCGCTTCTCTGCAAGGCCGAGCGCGAGGGCGACAGCCTGATCAACGTCGAGATCATTTCGGCCTGCGGATACCTCCAGGAAGACGGGCTGACGTGCGACCTGCACGGTCGAATCCGGGCGGATGGACGCCCGGCCAAACCTTTGATGTGTTCCGCTTGGCCTGAGAAACGTTCCGGATTGCATCCTGGCTGCGCCTTTCGCAATCGGCGTCTGCCGCTGTAGATTGGTCCTCGGTAGGATGTGCACGCGGGGGACAGCCCGTCGTTCAGGGTGTGTACTCAGCGGTGCAGGGAAAGTCAGAGCGTCGTTCATTCCCGCACCGTATGAGGCTCCGTATGTCAACATTCGACCTCGAAGGTCTGTACCGCACGACGTATGACGCCGTGGTTCGTTTTCTCTACCGCAAGGTGTGGGATGCGGATCGCGCCGAGGACCTGGCTCAGGAAGTCTTCATGCGCGCCCTTGCCCACCAACCCGAGAAGCCGCGGGCGTGGGTTTTTGCTGTGGCCGCAAACATTGCGCGGGACGAGGCCCGCTCCGCGATCCGGCGGCGCAAGCACCTGACGCTGCTCGCGCATGAGCCGATCGCATCGCCAACTGATCCGCGTGACATCGAAGAGGATCTGGTTCGCGAGGAACGGGATAGCGAAGTGAAACGCGCGCTGGCGACGTTGACGCCGCGTGATCGCGATGTGCTGCTCCTGTGGGATGCCGGGATGTCGTACCCGGAGATCGCCGAGCAGACGGGGCTCGCGGTCGGCGCGGTGGGGACGACGCTCGCCCGCGCCCGCAAGCGCCTCGTGACGGCGCACGCGACGATCGAAGTGGTGCGGGTCGGAGAGATCGAGGCCCTGCGGGCTGCTGCGGTGGGGTGATCGCTCGAGCTCGCGTTAGCCGTTAGCCGTTAGCCGTTAGCCGTTAGCCGTTAGCCGTTGCAACGATCAAAAGGCCGGTCCTCTCATCAAGGGCCGGCCTTCTGATTCGTTCGACAGCCTATGGCTACCGGCTAATGCCCCCGCTCTTTCTCCAACGTGATCATCGCCAATCGTGGCGACACCATGGGAAACGTTGCCGCAAACAGGTAGTAGCACAGCAGGAAGAGCCCAAGAAATGCCACCGCGGGTCCGACTTCGGGGAGGCCGAACACTGGTCCGACTTCGGTCGTGATCGACGGCGTGACCAGCAGGTATCGCTCGAGCCACAGCGCGGCGAGCGAGATCGAGGCGAAGAGCCCGAGGGTCAGCGGCGTCTTCTTGGGGCCGACACCGAGGAGTCCAGCGAACGGCACGACAAACATCCCGAGGAACACAGCGGCTCCCACCGGGCGCCACGGCCCCCAGAGCCGCGAGAAGACGAAGCCCGTCTCCTCCGGCAGGTTGCCGTACCAGATGACCAGGTACTGAGCCCACATCAGGTAGGCCCAGAAGACCGTAAACCCGAAGCAGAGCTTGCCGAGGTCATGGCGTTGCTTGGGCGAGATGAACTCGGCCAGACCAACCGCCTTGCGGCTGTGCAGCAACAACAGGGCGAGCATCATGTGGGCGCCGAGGAATGAGCCCATGAAGAACCAGCCGCCAAACAGGTTCGAGAACCAGTGTGGTTGGAGCGCCATGATACCGTCGAACGCGACCATCGTAAACACCAGCGCATAGGTCGCGACAAAAATCGGCGCGAGGCGATAGGTCGATGCGTGCGTGCGCGCCGCATCAAAGCCATCGAGCATCCGGTTGTATCGCGCAAGGCGCGCGCCGCTCACATGCGGACGCGCGTCTTCGAGGTCCGGGAGCACATCCGCACGCACCAGGCGGTAACCCAGCCAATAGAGGAAGCTGAGCCCACCAAGCAACCGGACACTCATCCAGGTGCGCGAGAGCCAGAGCTGCTTGCCGGGCGACAACCCGTGCAGCTCTTCCTGCATGTGGCCGTAGATATCGTGGTAGCCCAGTGTCAGGATGAGTACGAGGCCGAGCAGTGACATCGGGACAAACGCGATGGCGGCTTGGGAAAGTCGCAGGATCACGCCCGACCACTTGGCGTTGGTGACCTTGTGCACCGCCGTGATCGCCAGCGAACCCCCGGTGATGCTGGTCCAGAAAAGCCAGTTGACGTGAAACGCCTGCCACGCGCGGTGGCTGCCTTCCCCGAGCAGCGCGACGACGAAGACCACTGCTCCCGCGGCGGCGAACACCGCACCGGCGAGGAAGAACGACCGATACTGGCCGGTCACGCTCCGCTCCGCCAGGCGACGGCGGAGGTCGACGAAATCGGTCGCCATCAGTTCGTACCGCCCGTCGCCGGTGTCGCGACAGGTGTGACGGCGCCAGGGGCGCCTTGCAGGCTTCGGACGTAGTCCACGACCGCCCACCGTTCGTCGCGCCGGACAATCTTGTCGCCATAGGGCGGCATCAGGTTGCGGCCATAGCGCACGATGCTGTACAGGAAGCCATCGGTGTAACCCGCAACTCTCACGGTGTTCAGCGCGGGCGCGCCAACCTTGACCAGACCTTGGCCGTTACCGGCCGGTCCGTGGCACACCGAGCAGAAGGTCTGGTAGAGCTCCCCACCGGCTCGCACCACACCCGGCACCGCCGCGCCCGCACCAGCCACGCCAGCGGGGCGCACGTGCGCATCGGCTTGCGCCACGTCGAAGCTGTAGATCGTCATCGCGGCCATCGCGCCGGTGGTGCCCCAATCGGCCTCGATGTCGCCGAGCGGCACCGTCCCGGGGACCGTGTTGCGCGGCACGGTGTCGAACTGATACGGGTGCACGGCCTTCGACGTGATCATGTGGTCGAACCACGGCACCGCATGCATCAGGTCATCGGGTGACGGCACCTCGTTGTACCACCAGTTGCAACCGCTGGTACCCATCAGCAGCACGAGCAGGAGCTTACGCATCACGAGAGACCTCCACCGAGCCGTGCTCCTGCATGAGGCGTTCGACCGCGGGGGCGTGGTCGTACCCGCATGGCACAAAGATGCCGATCCGGTCATCACTGAACCTCGGGTGGTACGGACGCCCGCGCAGCGACTTCATCGCGGAGAGGATGATGATCCCGGCGACGGTGGCAAGTGCGCCGAAGAGAATCGTCAACTCGAAACCAATGACCACGTAGGCGGGAATCGCGGCGATCGGCTTGCCGCCCACGAGCAATGGCCAGTCGCGCGAGGTCCAGATCGCAAGGGCGAAGCCCGCAGCACATCCGGTGAGCCCACCGACGAGCGTGAACAATCGCACCGGTGAAATGGGGTCGTCGATCGCGTCATCCAGTTCGTGGTTCGGCGCGGCCGAGTACACGGTAAGGTCGCGGTGTCCCTGCCCTTTCAGGTCGCGGATGGCGTCACAGGCGGCGTCGATGTGCTCGAACTGCCCGAGAACGCCGGGTACGGTGCGGCTGGCCATTAGTGCGGTACCTCCGGGCGCGGCTTCCGACGGGGCATCGGGATCATTTCCTTGATTTCCTGGATCGCCACGATCGGGAAGTTCTTGTAGAACAGCGAGAACCACAGACCAAACCAGCCGAATGAGCCGAGCAGGATGAACCAGTCCGCCCACGTCGGGTTCATCTGTCCCCACGCATACGGGAGGTAGTCATTGGAGAGCGACGACACCACGATGACGAAGCGTTCGAACCACATGCCCAGGTTGATGAAGATCGAGATCACGAACAGTGCGATGACGTTGACCCGGATCTTCTTGAACCAGAGCAGCTGCGAGACGAATGCGTTGCAGGTGATCATCGTCCAACCGGCCCACCAGTTGGGGCCGAACGCACGCCGCCAAAAAGTCGTCTGCTCAAACGTATTCCCCGAGTACCACGCGACGAAGTATTCCATCATGTAGGCGTAGAAGAGGATCGATCCGGTGAACAGCGTCAGCTTCGAGAGGTTGTCGAAGTGGTAGTCGGTGATCATGTGCTCGAGCTTGAGGACCTTGCGCAGCGGAACTATCAGCGTGAGCACCATCCCGATTCCCGAATAGATGGCACCCGCCACGAAGTACGGCGCGAAGATGGTCCCGTGCCAGCCCGGGACGATCGAGACGGCGAAGTCCCACGACACCACGGAGTGCACCGAGAGCACCAGCGGTGTGGCGAGCGCGGCGAGATAGAGATATGCGCGAGTGTAGTGGCGCCACTGCGAATCGGCGCCGGTCCAGCCAAGTGAGAGCATACTGTAGAGCTTTTTCTTCCAGCCGCTTACATGGTCGCGCACTGCGGCGACGTCTGGCACCAGGCCGACCATCAGGAACGTGGCGGACACCGTGAGGTAGGTCGAAATCGCGAACACGTCCCACATCAGTGGCGACTTGAAGTTCGGCCACAGGAATCGCTGGTTGGGATACGGCAGCAGCCAGTAGAAGATCCACTGGCGCCCGATATGAATGATCGGAAAGAGCGCGGCCGTCATGACCGCGAACACCGTCATGGCCTCGGTCGATCGGTACACGGCCGTTCGCCACGGCGACCGGAACAGGAACAGGATCGCCGAGATCAGCGTGCCAGCGTGGCCAATACCAATCCAGAAGACGAAGGTCGTGATGTACACCGACCACATGATCGGCGGCGCGTAGCCGGCGAGCCCGAGGCCTTCCTTCAGCAGGGCCGTGAGCGTGGCGAGCATGACCAGCGTCAGGAACGCCATCGTCCCGACCAGGATGTGGTAGCCCCTCGTCGGCGGATCGGTGATCGTCCTGACGACGTCCCGCGTGACTTCCGCGTGGGTCTGCGTCGGCCTGCTTGGGTCGTGCGCGATGACGGCCATCCTAGTGCTCCTCGCCGTAAACAGCGGAAGCGGCTGGTACGTGCGGCTCCTGATGGAGCACGCGGGCGAGGTAGGTGATTGCCGGACGCACGTTGGTGTCTTCGAGCACCCGATATCCGCGCGGGTCACGCTTCCACTGCACCACCTTGGCGTCGGGGTCGCGCACATTGCCGAACTCGATCGCACCGGATGGGCAGGCCTGCGCGCAGGCCGGCCGGATGTCGCCGTCCCGAAGCGGTCGGTCTTCGAGCCGCGCCCGGGTCTGCTCACCCCGGATCCGCTGGACGCAGAACGTGCACTTCTCCATCACCCCTCGCGCCCGCGTCGTGACCTCGGGATTGAGCTGCAAGTGGAGCGGTGCCGGCCACGCGAGTTCGTTGTACTTGAACCAGTTGAAGTAGCGCACCTTGTACGGACAGTTGTTGCTGCAGTAGCGCGTGCCGACGCAGCGGTTGTAGACCTGCCCGTTGAGGCCGTCTGGCGTATGGTACGCCGCGTACACCGGGCAGACCGGCTCGCACGGCGCGTTGTCGCAGTGCTGGCAAAGCATCGGGATGAATCGCGCTTCGATCGGCTCGCCGTCGCTGCCGCCTTCCCAGTACCGTTCGATACGCATCCAGCTCATCTCGCGGCCGTTGAAGATCTGCTCCTCCCCCACCGTCGGGATGTTGTTCTCCGCGTAGCACGCGGTGACACAGGCCGAACAGCCAGTGCAGCGCGCGAGGTCGATCGCCATGCCCCACTTGGCGTGCTCGATCGAGTACTCGCCGATCTTCATGCCCTCGACCTGCCCCTCGTACCACCCGTCGATCGCCTCGTCCTCGCGCGGCGGGTTGTAGTCATGCGGCTCGCGGCCGATCGCCTTGTACGCTTCCTCAGGTGTCATCCCCTGCTCGGCATGCATGAGCGACATGGCCTCGATGATTCCCCGGCCGAGCTGCCGCGGATTGCCCTCGGTCTTCGCGACCTTGCGATAGTCGCCAGTGCGGGCGACCGACACCCTGGTGGCAACGTACGGCAGGAAGCCCTGACCGTCGGCGGCACCCAGCAGGTCCATCGCGTTGACACCGCGCCCCTTGGCATAGCGGCCGTACTCGGTGTGCCCGAGTCCGAGCGGCATCGCGAGCGTGTCAGGACGTACGCCCGGGAAGACGTACACTTGCGCCCTGATGGTGCCGTGCGGCGACGTGAGCTCGACGATCTCGCCCTCGCGCACGTCGAGCCGTTGCGCCGTATCGGGGTGGACCTCGACCCACGACTGCCACGTGATCTTGGTCATCGGGTCGGGATTTTCGAGCAGCCACGGCTTGTTGGCCCCGCGTCCGTCGAAATACATCGACGACGGGTAGGGCACAAACGTGAATTCACCGTCACCGTCAAACGCCGGCTTGATGAACGCCGCCGCGTCGGCCGTCGCAAGGGCGGGTTGCGCCGGAACTGGCGCCAGCACGTCAGACGGCGACGGCGCGTTCCACTGTCCGCCGCGCGCCAGCGCCGCGCGCCACGCATTTGCGTCCGCGCCCGCGACCGTCGCCCATTCCGTCTGGAGATGCGCCTCGAACGTCGGCGCCATGAACGCGGCCAGCACGCCGCCGGCCTTGCGTGCCGTGGCCAGCAGCAGGTCGCCGGTGTGCATCGCCGCGAAGATCGGCTGCGTCACGGGCTGCATCAGGCCCACCACGCCGTCGCGCGGGCGCATGTCGTCCCAGCGCTCGAGTGCGTGCAGGTTCGGCAACACGAGGTCGCAGGCTGCGGCCGTTTCGTCCATGACCTGCGCGGTGCTGATCTTGAACGGCACCTTCGCGAACGCTTCGGCGAACTTGCCACTCTGCGGCAACGCGTAGAGTGGATTGGCCTCGTGGACGATCACCAGCGCCACCGCACCACGCGCCATGTCGGCAAAGAGTGCCTGGGTCGCGCCGTAGCCATCGGTGACCGCTGGCGCCGCCTCGAACTTCACCGTCCGGCCGACATTTCCGGCAGCCTGGTTGAGCAAGTTGACCGCATGACAGAGGTCGATCGCGCCCCGGTGCTGCGCCGCGATGCCGCCCGCCACCGCCAGCGAAGGCTGTGCTGCGCGGAAACCCTCTGCCACGGCACGGATCCGCTCGGCCGGGATCCCGGTCTCTGCGGCCACCGCTTCGGGCGTGTACGCCGCCAGCGAGCTGTTCCCGAGATGGTTCGCCATCGCGAGGGCAACCAACGCCTCCGTGCCGGCAGGCGCCGCAAACCATTCGTCGGCGTTAGCGCCGGTGAGCGACATGCGTGGTCCGACATACACGTGGCGCGCCATCGTGCCGTCGGCAAACCCGTGCGACGCGGCAAAGCCGCGCTGCTGCTCGATGACGGGGCCCCACGTCTCGAGGAAGTCAGCGCCGAACGACACGATGTACCGTGCCGCAGCAAAGTCGTACGTCGGCAGGTCGGTCCGTCCCCAGGTGCGCTGCACTGCGCTCCGTTCCGCTTCACGAGCGAACGGCTCGAACCGCACGGTCCGCCCGCCGAGCGCCGCAACCCAGCCGTCAAGCAGGGTGGAAAACGTCCCCGGGCCGTAGCCGTTGAGTGCGGCAACCCGCCCCTGCGCACCGGGAAGCTTGGCGGCGAACCGCGTGATCGCATCGTCCCACGTGATCGCGTCGAACCCGCCGGATGCATTGCGCGCCATCGGACCGGCGAGGCGATCGGGATTGTAGAGTCCCTGCAAGCCTGCCTGCCCGCGGCTGCACAGCGTACCGGCGTTGACCGGATGCTCGGGATTGCCCTCGAGCTTGATCGGCCGACCCTCGCGGGTCTTCACGTGGATACCACACCCAATGGCGCATTCGGTGCATGTGCTGGCATACCACGTCGGCACACCGGGCACCTGATCTTCGGATTGCACCATGTACGGCACGAGCTTCGCGATGCGATCGGTCGAACATCCGCTGAGGGTGGCGGCGCCGGCACCTGTGACGCCGAGCACCTTGAGGAACTGGCGTCGATCAACGCCCGCCTGTGCTTCGTCGGCCATCGCCGCTCCGGTCTCTGGAAGTCGCGTCATCTCAGTAATGGCAGGTGGTGCAATCGCGGGTGACGTTCCGTTCGAGGTGGCAGCTCACGCACCACCCCATGTTGTTCACGTTGTTGACCTTGTACACCTGCGGCATGCGCGCGACGTTGCCGTGACAGGTGGCGCACGCCTGCGCGCCGAGTGCCTTGATGTGCCGACTGTGCGGGAAGCGCACGTGACGTGCGACCTCGTGCACCCGGACCCACTCAACCGGCGTCCCCGCCGTCCACGCATCCGTCAGCTTCTTGATCTCGGCCTTGTGGGAGTCGGTGGTGCCCTTGACCACGGTGTGACAGCCCATGCATGTCTGCATACTCGGAATCCCAGGCTCGGTCGAGACATTGACCGAGTAGTGGCAGTATTGGCACTGCATCTTCAGCTGGCCGGAATGAATGTCGTGGCGGAAGAGGATCGGCTGCGTGGGACCCTTGAGCGACGAGGTGTCGAGCGTCGCGACGGGTGCAGCAGTGGCAGGAACTGCCGCCTGTTGCGCGTCAGACGGTCGAGTGAGGGCGAACACCGCCACCGCCGCCGCCGCCGTGGCGGCGAGCGGGAGGATGATCCGTTTGCTCATATCTGCTGACCGCCGAAGAGGATGCGGGGCAAACCTAGCCGACCCATGGGGTCTGTTCAACTAGGGAATGGCGTCGCGTTCCGGCGGCGGCGCGCCACCCGGCTCGACGACGCCGTCGCGGCGACGTTCGAGCCGGGGAAGAACGCCGCGTCGGCGGAGAAAGTGGCCGATCTCCAGGCCGATGGCCCGGACGAGCGAGGTCTCGCGCTGGTCCAGGCCGGCCCGGAAGACGATCTCCCGGAATCCGCGCATCACCAGGTCAGGCTGCCGCTTCTTGAAGAACTCGACAGCGTTCAGCGCAGTCTCCCAGTCGGCGAACAGTGCCTCGAGTTGTTCATGGGTCGCCGCCTGAGCCGCGTGCCTGGGGGTCTTGAATTCGATCGTGTCGCCCCCGCGAGCGACCCAGGTCTCGTGCGCCATCACGGCCCACGCCTGAGCGAGGTTGAGCGACGAGTAGTCGGGGTTGGCGCTGATCGTCACCAGCGCGGCACATCGGTCGATCTCCTCGTTATGGAGACCGCGGTCTTCGCGGCCCGCGAGGATGCCGACCTTGCCGCGCGCCGAACGCGCCACAAGCTCCTCCGCGGCGGCACGCGGGCGCATCATCGTCCGCTTGGCGGTGCGTTCGCGCCCGGTGAGCGCCACCACCCACGTAAGATCTGCAAAGGCGTCATCGAGCGTGTCGTGCGTCGTGATCCGTTCGAGCAGGTCAGCCGTGTTGTGGGCGATGCCTTCGATGCGATAGAAATCGACGTCGCACTCAGGCTGCACCAGGCGAATCGTCTCGATTCCGAAGTTCTTCGCGATCCGGATGCACGACGCGAGGTTGACCAGATCCTGTACCGCCACGAGCACGAGCACCGGCGCATCACCCATGCGACGCTTCAATCCGTCATTCATCCGCGCAGCGCCACGCCCGCGGCCTCCTCGGCGGCGCGAATTGGATCGAGGTAGTCGGCGCGCTCGCCCAGCTCGGCGCGCAACGCACGGAACAGGGTGCGCACATGCGCCGTGACCGGGTCGGCCACCCCAACCTCCTGAGCGAGGTCGTGGGCGATGCCGATGTCTTTTTCGAGCAGTGCCAGTCGGAAGAGGCGTGGCCAGGTACCGGTGAGCACGCGATCGGGCACGAGAACTTCGCTCACGAATGATCGCCCGCTCGATGCGTTGAGCACCTCCACCATCGCACGTGGTGCCACGCCGGCCTTCGCCAGCGTCACGAGGCCTTCGGCGAGCGCCGCGATGTGAATCGCGAGTAGCGCGTTGTTCACCGCCTTCATGGCGTGCCCCGCCCCAACTGGCCCGAGGTGCACAACCTTGGTGGCGAACGGACGCACCACGGCTTCCGCCCGCTCGACGTCCTGGGCAGACCCACCACACATCACGGTCAGCTCGCCCCGCAGGGCAAGCGGCGGCCCGCCACTCACCGGCGCATCGACGAATGCGATACCCCGCTCCGCCAGCCGTCCGGCGATCGCTCGCGAGGTGGCTGGATCACCCGAGGTACAATCGACCAGCAGCCCACCGGGCGACATACCCGCGAGCAGCCCGTCGGGCCCGCCGAGCAACGACTCGACGTCCGCCGACGTGGGCAGGCACGTCACCACGGCATCGGCACCTGCGGCCAGGTCGCGAGGCGTTGCTACAACCGTCACGCCCTCATGCGCGCGGGCGAACACGGTCGCGCGGTCGGCGGTACGGTTCCAGACGGTGAGGGCGTGGACCGCGGCACATCGGGCAGCCATCGGCGTGCCGATCGCACCGAGGCCGGCGAAGCCGATGCGGAGGGGGGCGGGAGTCATGGGGGAATCATAAGGCGTTACCGTTCGACCCCATGTCCCTCCGCCTCATGCATGTCGACCTCGACGCGTTCTTCGTCGAGGTCTGCCGCCGGCACCAGCCGGAGCTGCGCGACATCGACCTGCTGGTCGTGGGCGGGCGGAAGGAATCCCGCGGTGTGGTGCAATCGGCGAGTTACGGTGCCCGCGCGTTCGGCGTGCGGGCCGGGATGCCGATCGCGCAGGCGGTGCGCCTCTGCCCGGGTGCGGTGTTCGTACGAGGTGAGTTCGTGCACTATCGCGACGCGTCGCGAGC